>JAIXWE010000117.1 GCA_027482195.1 Alphaproteobacteria bacterium
CAAACCGGATATACAAATCCCAATTGCACTAGTCCGCGCTGTCGCATTTTCTCACCCAGTGGCGGGGGTTTAGAATGGATGAACCCACCACCCGGTGCGAACTCACTCAAAACATGGGCAATGACCTCTTATTCAGCTCATCGTGTAGGAAGAGACAATGGAAATCCTACCTGTAGCTTAAGCAGGCCTTGTACAGATTTAGCTGTTGTCTTACCAAACATTCCCGATGAAATATGCCGCCGTATTAACGTGAGGGCAAATATTGGTAATATTATCCCAACAATGACGGCGGTAAATTTTCTTCAGAGGTTTGTAGGAGCCTATATAGCCGTAGGATGGCGAATAGGCAATGATTTGGTTGATACAGGTAATGTAAATGGGCGTTTGTTTTATTGTGTTCGTAGCCCAAGTAGTAATGGAACAGCGATAAGCCAAGGTGGAGCAAATTTTGCAACACCCTTCAATGTATTTTATTACGTTCTTCTTCCAAACTAAGCACGTCGCCAGATTGTGCCGTCTTTTGTGTCTTCAATAACAATTCCATGATGTAGCAATTCAGCACGAATTGAATCCGCCATTACAAAATCTTTATTTTTCTTCGCAACTGTGCGTGCATTGATCAAATCATTGATCCAATCCGCATCAACATCAGACATATTATCAAGCCCGAGCCACGCGCGCGGATCGTCTTGCAAAATGCCGATTAAAGCACCCGCAGCCTTTAACCCCGCGCCGTCACCTGCGTTATAAAGGGCGTTTAATTCCGCAATCACTTTTGGGGTGTTCAAATCATCGGCCAAAGCCTCCAAAACCCTGTGGGGTGGGGAGGCTTGTTCCACATGGTCTTGTGCATGAAGAAGTTTGTAAAATTTATCAAGCTGAGCCTTGGCTTGATGCACGCCGTGATTGGTCCAATCAAGGGGTTGGCGGTAATGCCCCGCAAGAAGTGCAAAGCGAATAATCTCTCCCTTGACCCCTTTTGCCAGCAAATCTTGGGCGGTTGTAAAATTACCCAAAGATTTTGACATTTTCTCACCCTCAACGGTTAAGAACCCGTTATGGATCCAGACTTTGGCAAAGTAAGACAAATCATGCGTATGACCATGAGCACAGCAAGATTGCGCGATCTCATTTTCATGGTGTGGGAATTTTAAATCGGCGCCGCCGCCGTGAATATCAAACGGCAGACCCAGATGTTCTTCCGCCATCGCAGAGCATTCGATGTGCCATCCTGGCCGGCCGCGCCCAAACGGGCTGTCCCACCCGACTTGGGTCTCAGTTGATGGTTTCCACAATACGAAATCCGCCGCATCTTTTTTGTAAGGGGCCACATCAACCCGCGCACCCGCAATTTGATCATCGCGGGAACGCCCCGACAGCCCACCATAAGCGGGAAAGCTTGGCACATGAAACAACACATGACCTTCAGCCACATAGGCATGACCACGACTGATCAAGTTCTCACACAAATTTATCATCTGTGAAATATGGTCTGTGGCGCGGGGCTGAATGTCGGGCAAAAGACATTTCAATGCTTGCAAATCATCATTATAAATTTTTGTATATTTCTCAGTAATCTGTTCAATCGGTACATTCGCCGCGACCGCCGCATCCATGATTTTATCATCGACATCGGTGATATTGGATACATATGTCACGCGTGGATAAACATGACGCAACAAGCGCGTTAAAACATCAAACACCACCGCCATGCGGAAATTACCGATATGCGCCGTGTCATACACAGTGGGGCCACAGGCATAAATTCGCAGATGATGGGGATCAAGTGGCGTGAAAATATCTTTTGATCGTGTCAGAGAGTTATAAAAACGTAATTGCATGTTCCACCATTCCCTTGACTTTGGGAATAATGGCAAGGGTTCTTTAAATTAAATTTTACTTACAACATCCGCAAGCACAGTTTTTGCCGCAATTGCCGTGACAGTCACATTTTTTGCAAGAGCATGATTGATGGGTCATGATTGACTCCTTTTCTTCTACTTAATTCCATTATACCATGGCCCAAACCCGCAACAGAAGATGTTATAATGTACGATCTTATCTTAAAAAATGGCATTTGCGTTTTACCCGAAGGCACGCATGCGGCCGATATCGGTGTGAAAGACCAAAAAATTATTGCGATTCTCCCGAACATCCCAAGCGATCATGCGGATCAAACTCTTGATTGCACAGGGCTTCACATTTTGCCCGGCGTGATTGACACGCAAGTTCATTTTCGTGAGCCCGGAATGACGCACAAAGAAACATTGGAAACGGGGATGAAGGCCGCGGCCTTGGGCGGAGTGACGGCCATATTTGAAATGCCGAATACCAATCCACTGACCACTACACCGGAAGCGTTACAAGATAAATTGGACAAAGCGGCACAAGGCGCATGGACAGATTACGCATTTTATTTTGGCGGCACGGCACAAAATGCAAAAAATTTGCGGGAATGGGAAAATTTAAAAGGTGTCTGCGGCATCAAGATTTTCATGGGCTCATCCACGGGTGATTTGTTGGTGGCAACGGATGAAGAAGTGGCGGCGGTGTTGTCAAACGGCAAGCGTATTGTCGCCGTTCATGCTGAAGATGAAATGATGATGAAGGAAAATAAAATAAAAATTTTGGGCGACTCAACTGATGTGAAAATGCATCCCGTATGGCGCTCGGAAGAAGGGTGTTTATCCGCCACCACACGGCTTGTGAATATTGCACGTAAATATGGACGGCGCATTCATGTATTGCACATCACCACACGTCAAGAGATGGAGTTTTTAGCAAAAAACAAAGATATCGCGAGTGTGGAAGTGCTGGCCAATCACCTGACCCTTCATGCCCCCGAATGTTATGAACGTTTGGGCACACACGCACAACAAAACCCGCCCATTCGCGAAAAACATCACCAAATGGCATTATGGCGCGGCATTGATGATGGCACGGTTGATATTTTGGGATCGGATCACGCGCCGCATACATTGGAAGAAAAGGCCGGCGTGTATCCATCAACGCCAAGCGGTACACCCGGTGTACAAACTCTTGTGCCCATTATGCTTAACCACATCAATAACGGTAAATTGACATTGGAACGTTTTGTGGATTTGACCGCCTATGGCCCGAACCGTTTGCACCAAATTGCATCAAAGGGGCGTATCGCGCATGGTTATGATGCGGATTTCACAGTCGTCGACATGAAAGCAAAACGCACCATCACAAATGCGCAACAGGCTTCGAAATGTGGGTGGACACCGTTTGACGGCGTGAACGTTCAAGGCTGGCCGAAAATGACAATTATCCGCGGAAATATTGTCATGCGCGACGATGAATTATTGGGCCCGCCCGTGGGCCAACCTGTTGCGTTTCGTGAGATTTTATAAGACCCTAAAAATTCATCTAAATTATTGAAATTTATAGATAAATTTTAGATGCTTTTTATACGAAACATTAACAACTGTGTATATATAATAAAGTAAGGGGAGCAAGTCCCTCTCACTGTGTGCGCCACCGAAAGAGAAGCGAATAAAAAATATGACCAGTTCGGTTCCCGTCGCCGATATAAATTCTCATGGTATCTCTGGCCATGATGCGGACACACAACAAAAAATAAGCGCCCCAACTTTGCGAGAGCTCACCTCAGGCTCCGCTATTTGGAAAAGTTGGCTATCCTGGCGTATTGCCGCCATTGTCTTTTTAACCATCTGTTTTGTGCAAGCTTGTGTGTTGATCATGACGATGGATCAATATCGCTATGAGAAGCTTACCGAGCTGACGGAGACGGCGCGTACCGCCATTGTCCCCTTGATGGAGGATCAAACAACAGATTTACTCGCGCCGCCATTCACGCCGGAGCAAGAACAACGCCTCATCACCCACACACCGATTAATGGACTTTCCATTTATTCTCTCGATTACCGTCTGATCCGTCTTGGCGGTGAGCCGGTTATTTTACAACTTACAAATGAGAATGACCTTGGAAAAACATATCTAAGTGCAGATGGCGCATCTTACGAAGCTGTGTTTCGACCACGGGATTTAAATGGTCGTCCTTATTTCATTATTGCCCGTTTAGACAGTTTTTATATCAACAAAGCCGTTCAAGATTACGTGCGTTTAAATATTGTGATCATGGCTCTTTTATCCGGCATGGTCACAACCGTGCTTATGATTGCCTTGGGCAAATGGTTGCTGGAGCCGATTTTATTTTTGCGCACAAATTTAAAATCAGCCGCACAAAACCCAGAAGCCCCGAACATTATTCGCTCTCCCTACAACACACGTGATGAAATTGGCGGAGCGATTTCAATTGCTCAAGATTTGATCAAACAAAATGCGAAAAACCTGCGCCAAATTAAAAGTGCGGCGCAAAGCCAAATTCATAAACTTGCTTATTACGACACACTCACAGGTCTTCCAAATCGTATTTTGTTTCTTCAAAAACTAACAGACTACGCAAAAGCACATGAAGAATCTGATGGGAAAACCCCGCGCCTTGTTGTTGCGGCCTTTGATTTAGATCATTTCAAAGATATCAATGACTCAATGGGTCATAATGTTGGCGATGCCATCTTGCGTGCAGTTGGAAAACGCATGAAATCTGCCCTTCCCGAAAGTGCCGTTGTGGCACGCACAGGAGAGGATGAATTTGCCGTGATGATGCCCTTGTCCGAAGGGGGTTTCAGCGCACGCGATGTTGGTGAGAAAATTATTAGTATTATGCGCCATGAGCCTTTCGGCGTTTTTAATGAAACTTTCCAAATTCGTTGTTCGGTCGGGATTGCGACTTTTCCCAATGACGCACTTGATCCCGATCAAGTTCTTAAAAGCGCGGATATTGCATTGAACCGCGCCAAAGAAGACGGGCGTGATTGTTTGCGTGAGTATTTGGAAGATTTTGACAAGGCTGTGCAAGCGCGTTTTGCGATGTTGCGTGACCTGCGTGATGCGCTTGATAAAAATCAATTATCTTTGAATTTCCAACCGCAACTTGATTTGCAAAGCGGAAAAATCATTGGCGCAGAGGCATTGATCCGTTGGTTCAAACCTGATGACAGCAAAGAAGGTGGGCGATTTATTTCGCCGGTTGAATTTATTCCAATCGCGGAGCAATCGGGATTAATCGTGCCCATCGGCGAATGGGTCATGCGCCACGCCTGCCAAACCGCGAAAATGTGGCACGAAGCGGGGCACATGATTCGTATTGCTATCAATGTTTCTGGTGCGCAATTTCAACAAAGTGATCTGGTCGGATTTACACGTCAGGTATTGGAGGAAACACAAATCAATCCCCATTTGGTGGAATTGGAAGTGACCGAAAGTGCCTTTATGGATGATATTCAACACACCATTCAAACATTAAAAAATCTCAACGCGCTCGGGGTTGAACTGGCCATTGATGATTTTGGAACAGGTTATTCATCACTGTCATACCTGCGACAATTTCCGATTGATCGTTTGAAAATTGATCAATCTTTTATTCGCAACGCCCTAACTAATAATGACGATCATGCGATTGCGCGCACCATCATCGGGCTTGGCCGTTCACTCAACCTCAAAGTCATCGCCGAAGGGGTGGAGACAAAAGAGCATGAGGAGTTTTTGGTAAAAGAAGGATGTGACGAGGTGCAAGGTTATCGTTACAGCAAACCCCTTCCACTTGAGAAATTCGCCGAATTCGTCAACAACTATGACGGGCGCTTAGAATTTTTCGATAAAAAAGCCTGATCGCACTGGACAAAACGAGATGATCTTGCTTTATCTGAAGGCATGACTGCGGCGACGTCTCATCCTGTTTCATCTTTTAACGGTTATATTCGTGTACCGGGGGATAAATCTATCTCACACCGTGCCATCATGCTGGGTGGCCTTGCGGATGGTGAAACCCTGATCAGTGGCTTATTAGAAGGCGAAGATGTCATGCATACCGCCCTTGCAATGCGCGCCTTGGGTGCGCGTATTGTGAAGGGGGATGATGGATTATGGCGGTGTGAAGGAATTGGTAAACATACATTCCAAACACCCACTTCTGATTTAGATATGGGCAATAGTGGGACATCCGCCCGCTTAATGATGGGGGTTTTGGCGGGGCACGCCATCACCGCCCGTATGATCGGTGACGCATCGTTAAGCAAACGGCCGATGAATCGTGTGATCACACCACTCACACACATGGGCGCAAAATTTGAACCAAGTGAGGGTGGACGTTTGCCGCTCACCCTTCATGGTATTGATAAATTACAAGCGATCTCTTATGAGCTGCCCATTGCTTCCGCCCAAGTGAAATCAGCAATTTTATTAGCTGGCTTGCGCGCGGATGGTGAGACAACAATCATTGAAAACACCCCCACGCGCGATCATACGGAGAATATGTTGCAAGCTTTTGGTGTGGAGCTTAAACGTGGCGCACAAGAAATCTCAATCAAAGGTGGGCAAGTGTTGGAAGCTTGTGCGATTGACATTCCCGCCGACCCAAGCTCTGCCGCGTTTCCAATGGTTGCGAGTTTACTCACATCCCACTCAAAAATCACCCTGACCCGCGTTGGGTTAAATCCACGCCGCGCAGGGCTTTTTGAGACTTTGAAGGAGATGAACGCAAACCTTACTTATAAATCTGTGCAATCTGTGAACGGCGAATTAATCGGGGAGATCGAAGTAATGGGTGGCAATATGTTGCGCGGCGTAGACGTTCCCAAAGAACGTATCGCCAGCATGATTGATGAAATTCCCATTTTATGCGTGGCCGCAAGTTTTGCTGATGGGGTCACCCGCATTCATAATATCGGGGAGCTGCGCGTGAAAGAAAGCGACCGTTTAAGTATGATGGCACAAGGTTTAAGTGCGTGTGGTGTAAAAATTGAAACGGG
>JAIXWE010000070.1 GCA_027482195.1 Alphaproteobacteria bacterium
ATGTCAGAGGTGCAGGTAAAAGCCATTCTTGATTTGCGTCTCCATCGCTTAACGGGGTTGGAGCGTGAGAAAATCAGCGATGAATTAAAAACCATCACCGATGATATCGCGGAATTACTGTCCATTCTTGCGAGCAAAGAAAAATTATACGATGTTATGACGGCGGAGTTGGTTGATATTAAGGCGCGCTTTGGTACACCTCGCAAAACCGAAATTTTGGATGTGGAGTTTGAAGCGGATATTGAATCCCTCATTCAACGCGAAGATATGGTGATCACCATCACCCATGGTGGCTATGTGAAACGCACGCCGCTTGCAACATATCGTGCACAAAAGCGTGGTGGAAAAGGTCGTGCGGCGATGGCGACTAAGGACGATGATTTTGTCTCCGACTTATTCATTGCCTCAACACACACGCCCATTTTGTTTTTCACCAGTCGCGGCATCGTTCACCGTTTGAAAGTTTATCAATTGCCATTGGGCAATCCGCAATCACGCGGCAAAGCGTTCGTGAACATGTTGCCTTTGGAAAAGGATGAAAATATTTCTGTGGTCTTGCGTTTGCCCGAAGATGAAACCTTGTGGGAACAGCTTGATATCATGTTCGCAACATCAAAAGGAAACGTGCGTCGTAATAAATTGTCTGACTTCCAAAATATCCGCTCCAACGGTTTGATAGCCATGAAGCTCGAGGAAGAGGGCGAGAAATTGGTCGCGGTGAAAATTTGCAAAGAGAATGAAAATATTCTTCTTTCAACCGCGCTTGGGAAGGCTATTCGTTTTGAGGTTTCCGACATTCGCGTATTCGCGGGGCGCACGTCAACTGGTGTGCGGGGCATGAAACTGGCCGCAGGTGATGAAGTTATTTCGATGTCGGTTTTGAAACACGTTAACGCAACCCCTGAAGAGCGCAACGCTTACCTGAAACGTGCGGCCGCACTTCGCGGGGCTGACTCGGAAGGGATGGAGTTTGAAGGCGGTGACGCACAACTCTCTGATGAGCGTTTTAATGATCTTGCGGCCCAAGAACAATTTATTCTTACCGCAACCAATGGTGGTTTTGGTAAACGTACTTCCGCTTTTGAATATCGTATTTCGGGTCGCGGCGGTATGGGTGTTACGAACATTGGATTGACGGCGAAAAATGGTGGCAAGGTTGTGGGAAGTTTCCCCGTGACAGATGACCATCAAATCATGCTTGTGACTGATGGCGGCCAGATGATCCGCATGCCTGTCAGCGGCATTCGCTTTACCGGACGCTCGGCTCAAGGTGTGACATTGTTCCGCGTTGGCGAAGGGGAGCAAGTTGTCTCTGTCGCTTGGCTCAAGAATGATGAGGAAGACACAGGGGATGATAGCGACTCAGAAGTTGAAAATCTAATCACGGAACCTTCTGTTGAGCAAGATTAATCTTTGTATCAATCCGGCATCGCGTAAAGCATTACGCCTGTGGCCACAGCCAGATTAAGGCTGTCGGCGCGCCCGCGCATCGGCATTTTGACTAGATGATTGCACGCACCGCGCAAAGTTTCTGAAAGACCCGCTTGTTCATTTCCCATCAATAAAATCATATCTTTTTTATAAGAAATGGATGTGTAATCCGTATCCGTTTGAAGCGCCGTTCCAACAATCTCAAGAGATGATGTTTTGCGCCAGTCCATAAAAGACTCTTCCGTCATTGATACAAGGGCGACATTGAAGATGGATCCCATACTGGCGCGCACGGATTCAGGTGCATAAGGATCACAACACGCGCCAATTAAAATAACGCCTTGCCCGCCGGCCGCATCAACGGTGCGGATAATGGTTCCAAGATTCCCGGGATCGCGCACTTGATCCAATCCAACCCAGATGCCGTTTTGAATCGCAGAGGCCATTGAAATTTTTTGACGAAACACACCCAACACAGTTTGCGGATTATCTTTGTGAGATAATTTTGAAAGCACGGAATCATTCACGGATAGAACAGCCCCTTTGCAAGAAGAGATCATTTTTTGAACATCGGCACGCCCAAGAGAATCGTGGTGAACAATTAATTGTTCAAGATGAAAACCAAGCGATACGCCTTCAATAACGCTGCGTAGTCCTTCCGAGAGAAAAACACCATATTCTTTACGGTATTTGCGCAATTCTAAACTTTTGATCTTTTTAATCTGCGGGTTGGCGGATGAGGTGATGGTTGTAATCAAGCTCATGATCGCATCCAGCGCGCAAAAAGTGATGTTGATAAAAGGCGGTCAGAATTTTCTTGGGCAATCATCAACTCCCCGCTTTCAACAATGCCAAGGGGAAGATGATCCCGCAAAAGACTGTGAAGTGTGACGGAAGATAAGCGCAAAGCGTAAGCGGTCAGAATTAAAAATTTCGCATCAGGTGAGAGAAGTTTGACGCAAGATTCAACAAGTGCGTTTACATGTTCTTCAATCTGCCATCTTTGACCATCGGGGCCGCGGCCGAAACGTGGCGGGTCAAGAATAATGCCATCATACTGGCTTCCACGTCGCAATTCGCGTGCGACAAACTCATTCGCATCGTCACATATCCATCGAATGGGGGCATCGTGAAGTTTGGAACTTGTTTGGTTTTCTTTTGCCCATGTAATTGCTTTTTTGGAGGCGTCCAAATGCGTGACCTGTGCACCACTTTTTGCGGCCGCCAAACTCGCCGCCCCCGTATAGGCAAAGAGGTTGAGAATTTTAAGGGGTTTTTGCGCGCCTCTGATTTGGTCATTCACCCATGACCAATGCGCCGCTTGCTCGGGGAAAAGACCCATATGGCGAAAAGACATAAGACGGCATTGAAAAGACAGCCCATACCAAGTCAAAGCCCAGCTTTCGGGTGTTTTCGGGTTTAAAATCTTCCATTTGCCCGTATCTGATTCGTCATCTGCGGCATTGTGAAAGACCGCATCCGCCTTTTCCCATATATCTTGAGAAAGGGTGGGGTTCCACAAGGCTTGTGGTTCGGGGCGGTCGACAATCACGCGGCCATATCGCTCTAATTTACGTCCCATCCCTGAATCCAAAAGGGCATAATCCTCCCAGCTTTGAGTGGTGAGCGGTAAAAGCGTGGTGTTTTTAACAATATTTTCCATGGGTTCCAGCCTAAAGCCCCATGACGAAAGCCGCAAGATGCGATATAAACTTTCTTATGATTGAGCGTATAGGTATTTATCCGGGCACGTTTGACCCGATCACACGAGGCCATTTGCACATTATCAAGCGCGCAAGCCGCATGGTGGATCATTTGATCATAGCGGTGGCGGAGAATGATCGCAAAAAACCGCTTTTTAATGTTGATGAGCGCGTTGCGATGGTCGAGGCCGACATCACATCCATCGAAGATAAAGTGGGCAAGGTCACCGTTGAAAGATTCTCAGATCTTCTTGTTCATTACGCCCGCAACAAAAAAGCAATGTTTATTTTTCGCGGGCTTCGCGCCGTTTCTGATTTTGAATATGAATTTCAAATGACGGGCATGAATGCGAAATTAGCCCCGGATATTGAGACGATTTTCCTCATGACCTCCGATAAATGGCAATTTGTATCCTCAAGTTTTATCAAAGAAATTGCATCTTTGGGCGGGGATGTGAGCGAATTTGTAACCCCTTTGGTCTTGGATCGGCTTAAGACCCATTTTTCACCTTAATCTTTTGCGAAAACCGGCATATTTTAGCTTGACGAAGCAGGTCGCATTGCGTAGCTTGCCAGCCTGTTCAAGAGATATCGCATGACTGCGTAGCTCAGCCGGTAGAGCACCTGACTTTTAATCAGGTGGTCCTGGGTTCGATCCCCAGCGCAGTCACCATTTTTTATTTTCATCCGAACCCAGAATATTTAAAAGCATGACAAGGTCATGCGGGTTCGATCCCGAGCCACAGTCACCATTTTTTTATTTTCATCCGAACCCAGAATATTTAAAAGCATGACAAGGTCATGCGGGTTCGATCCCGAGCCGCAGTTACCATTTTTAAAAAAGAAATTTATCTTTTGCCAATCTGAGGCTTGTTGCCATCATCCTCGTCCCAGCCTTCTTCGCGGTGAAGTTCGGCATCGGTGCGGTCTGATTCAAAAATGCGGGTTAGCTCTTCACGCGATTGTTGCGCAAACGAGATAAGGGCTTTTTCATCTTCGAAATACGAGAATGACTCAATCAGTATCTTGCGATCATGTTTCGCAAAGCGCAAAGCCAAATTCCGGGCTTCATACGCGCGATAGCCCAAAGCCATTAAAACTTCGCGTCCCATATTCAAAGCAGCATGGAAGGTTTCACGTTCAAAATAATCAACGCCCACTTTGCTGAGTTCATAAGCATGGCGGCGGTCATAAGCACGGGCGTAAATTTTTAAATGCGGATATTTTTGTTTGATCAAAGAGGCCGCCGCCACAGATTTTTCGCGATCATTAATTGCAAGAACCAGCAATTTTGCTTTCTCCGCACCCGCCGCATGAAGCAACTCCATATCCATGACATCGCCATAAAAAACTTCCCATCCAAAACGACGCATTGTATCAATTTGTTTTGGGTCATGATCAAGAATGGTGGTTTGAATTTTATTGGCCTGCAAAAGACGGGCAACAACCTGACCAAAACGGCCATTGCCAAAAATTAAAACAGGGCTGTGTGTTTTAATGCTTGGTTTTTCTGGGAGCACATCAAAATTTTGGGCGTTTTGAAGGCGGCGCACAATCACGCGGTCATAAAACATCAACATTAAGGGGGTTGCCGCCATGGATAAGGCCACCACCATATTCAAAAGGCTGGTAAGATCCGCATTGATCAAGTTCACTTGGTTTGCGAATTGAAACACGACAAATCCAAATTCCCCACCTTGTGCCAAAAGGGTCGAGAAAATTAAATTCTGTGCGAAATCAAATTTGAAAATTTTGGCAAGGAAAAAAAGCACGGCAAATTTAATAATAAGAAGCCCAAGCAACGCACCAAGTGCGGTCATCCAATCAGAGGCAAGAATGTCGAAATTCATCGACATGCCAACAGAGATGAAGAAAAGCCCAAGAAGAAGGGCTTTGAACGGCTCAATCTGAGCTTCGATTTCGTGGCGATATTCGCTGTCCGCCAAGATAACACCGGCGATGAAAGCGCCAAGCGCGGCCGATAGCCCCACAGATTTCATCAAGAAAGTCACACCAATGACAAGAAGTAACGCGGTTGCGGTAAAAATTTCACGCACACCTGTTTGCGCGATATAACGAAGCGCGGGGCGCATGGCGTAATGTCCAACGGCAATAATGACGGAGACAAGGCCGATCACCATTAAGCCTTTTTCCCACAAGGATCCGCCGGCTTGTTCTTCGACAACTTCAATCGCTTGTTGTACCGATCCGACATCGCCGCCCACAGCAAGCAAAGGAATGATTGCCAAGATGGGAATAATCGCAATATCTTGAAATAACAAAACCGAGAAAGAGGATTGCCCGGTATAGGTTGTGAAAATATTGCGTTCATTCATTAATTGAATGGCAATCGCTGTGGATGAAAGCGCAAGCCCCAAACCAATCGCCAACCCCACCGGCCAACTTAAGCCCATAGCCAAACAACCCGCCGCAATTAAAAAGGTGGTCAAGGCAACCTGGCTTCCGCCCAAACCTAAAATCGGTTTACGCAAACGCCATAAGGTGAGGGGTTGGAGTTCCAAACCAATAAGGAACAACATCATCACCACGCCGAATTCCGCGAAATGCAAAATGGCTTCGGGGTTTTTTATCAAGCCCATGCCAAACGGGCCGATGATGACACCAGCAAGAAGATATCCCAAAATGGCGCCCAAACCGCTGCGTTTCGCAAGCGGAACCACAATCACGGCGGCCGAGAGGAAAATCAAAGCAAAATATAAAAAACCATCTGTCATCGCTGATAAACCTCACCAATGTCACCATTGCGCAGATCAATAATTTTTTGACGGTAACGATTGCAATGCGCGTCAATCGCTTGATCATTCACTTGTAACGAGCCGTTGAGAATAAAAGGCTCAAGGTAAGTCATGCCGCACAGGCGCGCCGTTTGATCAAAAGGCTGAAGCAATTCATTGACGGTGTAAAAATTATGCCCGGTGCGTTTATAGGCATCGGCGCCACCGCCCGTGGTGATGGCGGATAAAAGCGTTTTTCCATTCAATGCCGTTCCTTGTGGCCCATAAGCCCAGCCATAAGACAATGTCAAATCAATATATTCTTTCAACAAAGATGGGCAGCTGTACCAAAAGAAGGGATGTTGAAAAACAATATGGGTGTGTTTTTCGATCAAGGCCTGCTCAATCTTTACCTTTATGTGAAAGTCGGGATAAAGTTCATATAAATCCCGCACGGTGACACCTTCAAGGTCACGCGCAGTTTCCATCATACGGCGGTTCACGCGTGATGTTTGGTGGGCGGGGTGTGCATAGATGATGAGAACAGTGCCAGACATATCAGCCGAATCATGCGAAAGTTGATAATAAAACTATAAGGTTTATTCGCAAAATGTCTATGCTTTCACATGAAAAAAACACCGTCTTGGCGCGTCTTCGCAATTGGTTTCTCACCGGAATTTTGGTGACGGCGCCCATTGCGTTATCGCTTTACATTGTGTGGGCCGTCTTGATGTGGGTGGACCACACGGTGGGCTCTCTTTTGGGGCTAAAATTATCGGGGCGCGATTCTATTCCGGGTATCGGTCTTATTATCGCCATAAGTTTTCTAACTCTCATTGGGTTTATGGCACGCAATTTTCTTGGACGTTATGTGGTGGATGTGTCGAATGCGGTTTTGGTGCGCGTGCCGGTGGTCAAAACAATTTATACCGCACTGAAACAAATGTTCGAGATGGTTATCGGCAATCAAGCAAAAGCCTTCCGCGAGGTTGTGTTGATTGAATTTCCGCGTCAAGGCGTGTGGACAGTTGCGTTTATTACGGGAGATGCCATTGACGCGGTGCGTGATGAATTGACCGAGGATATGGTTTCGGTTTTTGTTCCCGCCGTGCCCCTTCCGACATCTGGTTTCATGATGTATGTACCGCGCAGCCAATTGAAATTCCCCAAACTCACTATTGATGAGGGGATCAAATTAGTGGTGAGTGCGGGGCTGGTTACACCACAAAACAATGCGCAAAAATTACCCAGATCGTAAAAGGCTGATGGCCTGATCGCGCTCAAATAAATAAAGCAAACAGCGCAAAGCCTGGCCGCGCTCTGATTTTAATTCAGGGTCGCGTACTAAAATTAAACGCGCATCATCACGCGCCGCCAACAATAATTCTGAATGTGCAATTGGGTCGGCAATGCGAAAATTGGGCATGCCGCTTTGTTTTGTACCTAAAATTTCGCCACCGCCGCGCAATTCCAAATCTTTCTCAGCAATTAAAAAACCATCTTCGGCTTGACGCATAATTTGTAAACGCTCACGCGCGTTCGCGGATAAATTTGCGGCATAAACCAAAAAGCAAAAAGATTGATCGCTCCCGCGTCCGACACGGCCACGCAATTGGTGAAGTTGGGCTAAACCAAAACGTTCGGCATGTTCAATCACCATGATTGTTGCATTGGGAACATTGACCCCCACTTCAATCACTGTGGTGGCGACAAGAATTTTAATCTCCCCATTTTGGAATTTTTTCATCACGGAGTCTTTGTCAACGGCCTTCATCCGCCCGTGAATTAAACCAATCTGGTCACCAAAATGATCTTTCAATTCCGCATAACGTTCTTCGGCGGCGGCAAGATCAAGAATTTCCGATTCCTCGACCAACGGGCACACCCAATAAACTTGTGATCCTTCATTTATTTTACGATGAATGGCTGTGATCATCTCCGCAAAGCGTTCTTGGGGTATAAGGCGCGTGTCAACCGGTTTACGTCCGGGTGGTTTGTGCAAAATGCGCGACACATCCATATCGCCATAAGCGGTTAAGGTGAGGGTGCGCGGAATAGGGGTTGCGGTCATCACCAAAATATCGACGGCCTTTCCCTTGTTCGATAAATTTAATCGTTGATGCACGCCAAAACGGTGTTGTTCATCAATAACTGCAAGGCCTAAATCATGGAACTCAACGGCGTCTTGAAAAAGGGCATGCGTGCCGATGATAATTTTTGCGGAGCCTTCGGCAACTTTGCGCCGCAAACTCTCGCGTTCCTTGCCTTTGTCGCGTCCCGTCAATGTAACAATCTCCACGCCCATTTTTTCAAAGAAAGGGGAGAGGGTTTGCGCATGTTGCCGGGCGAGAATTTCTGTGGGAACCATAAGTGCGGCTTGCGCGCCACTATCAACCGCATTCATCATTGCCAATGCCGCAACAATTGTTTTACCCGATCCCACATCACCTTGAAGCAAGCGGAGCATGCGGCTTTTTGATGCCATGTCGGCGTCAATTTCTTGCAAAACATCTTTTTGCGAATCGGTTAAGGCCCACGGTAAAAGCTGTTCCAGTTTTTTGCGAAAGGACCCTTGGGTTTTAAAAGCATAGCCATTGTTTTTGGAATGGGATTGTCGCACAAAAGCCAAGGCAAGTTGGTTGGCCAATAACTCATCATAACTTAAACGTGCACGCGCCGGGTTATGTGGCTCCACATCCGTTATGTGCGTGGGGTTATGAAGTGTGATGACGGCGTCTTTCCATGCGGGCCATTTATTTTTCTTGAAATAAGCTTCATCTTGCCATTCCGGAAAGTCAGGAAGTTCACGCAACGTCTGAAGAATAATTTTGCGCAAGGCTTTGTTCGTGACTCCGGCCGTGAGGGGATAAGTCACCTCGCTTTGCGCGTCATCATTTTGAACAAAATCTGGATGAATGATTTGCCGCCCACCACGAAAGGATTCCGTCTCACCGCGCAAGGTCACCTTTTTTTCAAGGGGAAGTTGCTTTTCCAACCAATCGGCTTTGGCATTAAAAAAAACAAGGTCGATGAAGCCGCTTGGGTCACGGGCGCGAATACGCCACGGAAGGCCGCGCTTTGCGGGTGGATGGTTTTTATCAATGGTCACGCTAATAATGGCGGGGGTGTGATCCGGTGTCGCGGTCAAGCTTTCAAAGCGCGTAAAATTTTTTATGTTGCTGGGGCGATGAAAAATCAAATCTAAAACGCGCCCACCTCCCAACAATTTTTCCAAAAGCTTGAATGTTTTCGGCCCCACACCGGTCAGGTGTGAGAAGGGACGAAACAAAGGATCAAGGATAAAAGGCCGCATGCGCCATCATGCGATCATCACGTGTGAAAATCAATGTGTCCGCAAAGGTGGCTGTGACATATCCAAAGCATCAATAAGCTTTAAAACCGAAAGTTGAACATGGGCCGCGAAGGTCACGGCGTCTTGCGCCATCAAAGCTTGCGCATCTAATGCGGCACTTAATTCATTTTCGCCGCCGCACTCATGACGAATACGTGTTGAGAGGTCAAGAATATCGGCACTCGCAATCATAAGTTCGGCAATACGTGCATCAAGTTTTTGCACATGATGCAATGCGACCTCCACCGAGTTTTCCCAATCTTCTTCATCATCCATTTTTCCAGTGTCTCACGCGATCAGGAGAAAGGCAATATTTTTATGTGAATTATGAACAATTGGTAAAAATTACAGATTGTGCTACGACACATTCATGGAAAATCTTGAAAATCTCCGCAATAAATTGCGCTTTCGTGCGTGGCATCGTGGCACGCGGGAAATGGATCTGTTGATGGGTAGTTTTGCCGATCGTCATATCGCCACGTTTGACGAAGATGCGTTGCATGAGTTTGAAGAGATTTTAACCTATAACGATCCCGATCTTTATAATTGGATGACGGGGCGTGAGAAAGCACCCGCAAATTTACATTCCCGGATCTTTGACTTGCTTTTACAGCATCGATTTGCGACATAATCGGCCGCATGCCGTTGACCGACACCACACCATCCCAAAATTCTTTTTCTGCACGCCGCATTTTCGGCGCGGTGGAGGGGTATGATGTCCGCATTTTGGCTGACCAAGCCCGCGCCTTTGCGCGCCAGAAAAAAATTCTTATTCACATTGCGCGTGATGAATCACGGGCTCATCTTTTGCAAGATCTTTTTGATTATTTCGCAAAGGATGTTGAACTTATCTTTTTTCCCGCTTGGGATTGTTTGCCCTATGATCGTGTTTCGCCCCAGGCCGATATTTCGGCGGCGCGCTTAACGGCGTTGGCGAATTTGCTGAATGCACAGCAAGACGATCTTTTTAAACCGCGTATTTTTCTTCTCTCGGTCAATGCGGCGTCACAATTCGTTGTGCCGCAAGAGGTTGTCACACACCAAGTTTTGACGTTATCACAAGGCCTTAAGCTTGCGCCTGTTGCGTTTCAAAAATTTCTTGTTGCGAATGGATATCATCGCACGGAAACCGTGCGCGAAGCGGGGGAGTTTGCAGTCAGGGGCGGGCTTATTGATTTATATCCACCAAATTCAGATTATCCGGTGCGGTGTGATTTTTTTGGTGATGAAATTGAAAGCTTGAAATTATTTGACTCGGTGACGCAACTCACCGTCGATAAAATAAAGCATCTTACTTTGCGCTCTGCGCGAGAATATTTTTTGGATGAGGAATCAATTACGCGATTCCGCGGACGCTATCGCCAGCATTTTGGCGTGATTACAGGGTCAGACCCGCTTTATGAATCGGTGTCCGAAGGGCGTGGCGTGGCTGGTGTTGAACATTGGCAACCTTTATTTTTTGAAAAAATGGTTTCGGTTTTTGACTATGCACCGCATCACCCTGTTTCTCTCGACCCGCAAGCTTTGCTTGCTTTGGCGGAACGCGAAACGCAAATTCTTGATTTTTATAAGGCGCGTGTGGCATTGGACAGCTCGCGTGCGCGCAATCAAAAAGCGAAGAAATCACAAGATGTGAGTTTGTCAGGGTCAACGTATCATCCGCTTCCGCCTGCGCTTTTATATGATACGCAAGAGCAATTTTTAAATCACCTTGCAAGCCGTGACGTCGTGCAACTTGAATCCTTTGCGGGTGAGGCGGATGATAACGCGGCGTGGCGCATACGTGATTTTGGTGATATTCGCGCGCGGGCTGAGCTGAATTTATTTTCTGAAGTAAAATCTTACCTCACGCAATTTTCTCAAAATAAAGTCATCGCTTGTTACAGTACGGGGTCGCGCGATCGTTTGAAAATGATGTGCGAACAAAATGGATTTTCTAATCTTGTATTGTGCGATACGTGGAATGATATTTTGCGTCTTCCCAAAGATAAAGTGGGCATGACAATTTTGCATTTAGAACATGGGTTTATTGCACCCGACCTTGTTTTGATGACTGAGCAAGATATTTTGGGTGATCGTTTGGCGCGTAAATCGAAATCACGCAAACGCGCTGATAATTTCCTGCGTGAAGTTTCATCGCTGAATGTAGGTGATTATGTTGTTCATGTCGATCACGGTGTTGGAAAATTTGAAGGGCTTGAAACGTTAAAAGCCGCGGGGTTAATGCATGATTGTCTGAAGATTGTTTATTTGGGCGGCGATAAATTATTTGTACCCGTTGAGAATATGGATGTGCTTTCCCGCTACGGGAATGATGAGGCATCGGTTCAGCTTGATAAACTCGGAAGCACGGCTTGGCAAGCGCGTAAAGCGCGCGTGAAAAAAGATTTGATGCGCATGGCGGAAGGATTACTGGCAATTGCCGCGGAGCGCAAAATTCGCACGGCGGATGTCATTGATACACCTTCGGGAAGTTACGCCGAATTTGTCGCACGCTTTCCTTACCAGGAAACGGAAGATCAACAACGCGCAATTGATGAATGTTTAACCGATCTTGCCTCGGGTCATCCTATGGATCGTCTTGTTTGTGGCGATGTGGGTTTTGGTAAAACCGAAGTTGCGTTGCGCGCGGCTTATGTTGCCGCCTTTGCGGGGCTTCAGGTGGCTGTGATCGCGCCAACGACGTTGCTTGCGCGCCAGCATGCGGCGAATTTTGAACAACGTTTTGCGGGCACGGGAATCCGTGTTGCGCATTTGTCGCGTCTTGTGAATGCGAAGGATTTAAAAGCGGCGAAGGAGGGGCTTGCCAATGGCTCTTATCACATCGCCATTGGCACACACAGTGTCTTAAGTGACAGTGTCTCTTTCCAAAATTTAGGCTTAGTTGTTGTTGATGAAGAACAGCGTTTCGGCGTGAAGCAAAAAGAAAGAATGAAGGCCTTGAAAGCCAATGTGCATATTTTAACACTCACCGCAACACCCATTCCCCGTACATTGCAAATGGCTTTGACCGGTGTGCGGGATATGAGCATTATTGCGACACCGCCGGTGGATCGTTTGGCCATTCGTACATCTATTTTGCCATTTGATCCGGTGATTATTCGCGATGCAATTTTGCGTGAACATTACCGCGGTGGACAAAGTTTTTATGTATGCCCGCGTATCAAAGATATGGACGCCTTGGAAGAACAACTCAAAGAACTTGTGCCAGAAGTGAAAGTGATCACCGCCCACGGCCAGATGACAGCGACGGAGCTGGAAGATCGCATGACGGCCTTTTATGAAGGGCAATATGATATTTTGCTCGCGACAAATATCATTGAATCTGGACTTGATATCCCTTCCGCCAATACCATCATTATTCATCGTGCGGATTTATTCGGTCTTTCCCAGCTTTATCAAATTCGCGGGCGCGTGGGCCGTTCGAAAACGCGGGCTTATGCTTATCTGACATATGATCCTCATCATGTTTTGACCGAACAAGCACAACGGCGTTTGGAAGTTTTTGAAACGCTGGATAGTTTGGGTGCGGGCTTTCAGCTTGCAAGTCATGATTTGGATATTCGTGGTGCGGGAAATTTATTGGGTGAGGAGCAATCAGGTCATATTCGCGAAGTGGGTGTCGAGCTTTATCAACAAATGTTGGAAGATGCCGTTTTAGAAACGCAAAACCGCATTGATCAAAAAGAAAACGAAGACACGCATTGGAGCCCAACAATAAATATCGGCACATCCGTTCTTATCCCTGAAAGTTATATTGCTGATTTAACTGTGCGCATGGCTCTTTATCGCCGTTTGGCGGATATGAGTGACACAGCGGATGTTGATTCCTTCGCGGCGGAGTTAATTGATCGTTTTGGCAATTTGCCGGCCGAGGTTGAAAATCTTCTTGATATCGTCACGATTAAAACGTTATGCCGCGCCGCGCACATTGTGCAGGTGGATGCAGGCCCCAAAGGTGCGGTGTTAACATTCTTTAAAAACACACCGCGCAAGCCTGATGCTTTGTTGCTATGGGCGGCTCGCAATCCCTCAACGGTCAAGCTGCGTCCTGATCAGAAATTGGGAATTATGCGTGCGTGGGATAACATATCTGACCGTGTTGCGGGTGTGAAACGATTATTGAATGAACTTGCGCTCTTGTGATAAACTTATAAAAACAAAAAGCGGGGGGATCACATGCCGCCATCTTATCTTGATCAACAAATTCTTGAAGCTCTTCAACGCGCCAAGGGCAACCAGACCAAGGCGCGCAGCATTTTGGCCGAAATGGCGGCGGATGATGAAAAACTTTTGCGCGCACTTTTTCGCCCGCATATGCAAGCGATTATTGCCCATGCCGTAAACCGTGTCGCAACTGCGCCGAAGGCCATGAAAAAAAATGATGATGTTGCTTTGCCCAAAATTCCTAAAGGGGTAGGGAAGGGTGAGGCGGGCTTCGGCCTTGATCTTCTCAAAGCACTGGGTGGGCCGAATGTTGCCAAGTTTGGCAAAGAAAATTCCGCACCGCCCATGCGTAAAAAAGAAGCATCAAAAGATCATGTGGCCGCGTTAAAATTGATGGCCGCAAAAAGCAAAAATAAACCTGTGAAGTAAACAATGCTCTCCGATCACGATCGTTTCAGTTTCCGGTTTAAGTCCGGATGGAAAAATGCACAAGAAATTCCGGTGACGGCAGATTGGTCGGTGCGTCGTTTTTTCCGTCTTAAAGACGAAAAACGTTCCGCCATTCTCATGCAATCTTATCCGGATCACCATCCGCAATCTTTGGTCGGGCATAAGATTCAAGATTATGTGCGTATTGGCAACTATCTGCGTACCCAAAATATTCGCGTGCCGGAAATTTATGCAGTTGATGATGATTTGGGCTGCTTGCTGGTGGAAGATTTTGGTGATGTGTCGATGCATGATGCGTTGAAAACACAATCACGCTCCCTTGCTCTTTATCAAAGTGCTGGGGATGTTTTGAAATCCTTGTCGCAACTTGTGATCAATGACTTAAGTTTAAAAAATTATACCGATACCCATCTTTTTACGGGCAAGCGACGTTTTGTCGATTGGTTTTTGCCATCTTATTTTGATCGCAGTGTAACGGATTCGGAGATGGGAATTTTTACAAAAGCTTGGGACGAAGTTGAGAGTAATCTTCCCGCGATTGCCTCCTCTTTCCAGCACGGTGATTATCATCCGCATAATATCATGGTTCAAAAAGATAACACGCTGGGTCTCATTGATTTTCAAGGCGCGTTGTTTGCACCTCTTCCCTATGACCTTGTAAATTTGTTGGATGATGCGCGCCGTCTTGTGCCGCATGAGATTAAAAAAGAAATTCTGCGTGCGCGGTGTGAAAATTTTACCATACAGGAAAAAGAATCTTTTGAAGCATGGTATGCGGTGATGGCGGCCCAGTTTCATTTTCGTGTCATTGGCCAGGCCTATCGTTTGGCGATTCGGGATGGGAAAACAAGGCTTTTTGACATTGTTCCTGTACTTCAATACCACATTTTACAGGATCTTGCGCATCCGCTTCTGCGGCCCTTACGCACTGTGATGATGGATTTGAAAATTGATCTTGAACGCGCAGCACAATTTGATGTGGTGCGCATCGCACGGCATATTCGCAATGATGCTTTTTGATTTTGATAACTTGCAATTATTGTCAAAAATTATTAGCGTCAGTGTCTCAACTTTGAATAAAGGAAGACAAAGATGTCTATTGTTGCGACGCGTTTAAATAAAATCAAGGCTTCTCCCACTTTGGCAATGACGGCGAAGGCCGCAGAATTAAAAGCTCAAGGAAAAGATATTTTGGGATTAGGCGCGGGGGAGCCAGATTTTGATACGCCGGCGCATATCATCGAAGCGGCCTATGCGGCCATGAAAAAAGGGGAGACGCGTTACACCGCCGTTGATGGCACGCCCGCCTTAAAAGATGCGATCATTGCGAAATTCAAGCGCGACAATAACCTGACCTATGAACGTGCGCAGATCACCGTTGGCACGGGCGGCAAACAAGTTTTGTATAACGCGTTGATGGCCAGTGTAAATCCGGGTGATGAAATTATTTTCGCGGCACCTTATTGGGTTTCGTATGCCGATATGGCAATTTTGGCGGAAGGCACGCCGGTTATTGTCACAACAAAACCGGAAGATGGTTTTAAACTCAAACCCCAAGATTTGGCGGCGGCAATCACACCAAAAACAAAATGGGTGATTTTAAATTCACCCAGCAATCCATCAGGTGCGGGATATACACATGATGAGATGAAAGCATTGACGGATGTCTTGCTGCAACATCCTCATGTGTGGGTTATGGCCGATGATATTTACGAGCATCTTGTCTATGACGGGTTTCAATTTTGCACGCCCGCGCAAGTGGAACCGAAATTATATGACCGCACGCTGACCGTGAATGGCGTATCAAAAGCCTATGCCATGACGGGGTGGCGTATTGGGTTTGCCGGCGGACCAAAAGAATTGATCAAAGCAATGGCTAATATTCAAAGCCATTCAACGTCCAATCCATCATCCATCTCCCAAGCGGCGGCGGTGGCGGCATTAAATGG
>JAIXWE010000084.1 GCA_027482195.1 Alphaproteobacteria bacterium
GATTGGGCTCGGTGGAATCACCGTAAGCAATTTTGGGTGTGTAAGAATGAATTGTCAGCAGAACAGGTTTCTTTCCCAACGATATAAGGCGTTCGATGTGAGCGCTTACTTTGCAATGAAACGGATCATAATAACGCTCTATCCGTGAATTTTTTTCTGTCTCGCTTAATACAATATTTGCAGGAATGGTAATGCCGTGATGTTTCTCCCAAAACATTTGCGGATCATCCATTTCACGATTGAGGTCCACTAGTAAACGCGAATAACGACCGATGATTGTCGTCGCGCCAAGCTTTCTTGCTAAGTAAAAAAGTATATGCCGAGTGCCGTGATCACCAGCAAAGTTCACATCTTCGCGAAATGATTCCGGCGACACACCAAGTTTTTGTGAATGTGGTGGAATGCTAAAACCTGCATGCTCCCCTAATAAAATAAGGGGAAGGGTGGAGTGTGCATTCAGTTCAATATAAGGTTGCTTCATAACTTCTTACTGCGGTTGTCTTATTACCTGTCGTAGCTGATCATCAGGCATGCCACGATATCTGATAGTCAATGGCACGCGGCCATCATCGCATAAATCATACAAGGTTTCTTGGGCGAGTGTATCGCGCGGCAGAAGAGGCAATATTTTATGACGTATATCGGATAAAAGTTCACGCAGTGTGCCATTCCCGAAGGGTATATTTATGTCTCCCGGGCTACGCACTGCATAATTTCGATTTCTTACAAAGAGCAATAAATCTTTATCCAAAGATCCAGTAAAGCCATATGTTTCAAGCAAATGATCAAATATTTGGGCCGTTTCCTCATTACAAACGAGTGTAGAAATTAATGCGCCCGCGGCTTTTGTGTGCCCGATGCTTCCGTCAACCAAGCGAAACTCCAAACGCCGTTTACCGTCAGGCAGTGGCTTGAGTTTAATATCATGATAGACAAAGCTTTCTGCGGCCTCAATATTCCGCTCGGTGTCTAAACCCTTTTCGGAAAGCCTGTTGAATGTTTCAGATAAAGACGAAGGGTAAATCACCTTTTCGCCGTCATAATAATACAGCATTGCCGTGTTCAGGACGTGGTTCACATGCCTGCTTACAAATTCTTCACCATCGCGGCAATGCCCCAAATATAACGGAACACCATTTTCCCTTATGCCATAGGATTTATAAAGCGTTGAACGAATATGATGTGGGTGATGTTTGCCTTCAATGCGCCCTGTATCCGATGCAAATAAAGAGATGAGTAGGGGAGAAAGCGCATAGCCGCGGTGCAATTTACGATAAAGGTCATCAGTGTCTTTATAATCAATACTAATTTGACTGCTTGCTGTGAGCAGGCCAACACGCAAAGCATCATGAGGAAGTAAATTTTTGACACTCTCCACCATATCTAAAATACGATCACGTAGGATGATTTGTTTTTCAGCATCTTGAAGTTCGATAAAGGGCGGGACAGATGTATTAAGAATAACATGTCCCCTTTCTTTACAAATCTTTATGAGATCATGTTCCGCATCATCACAAGCTTTACAAAATGCTTCGATGTTTTGAGTGGGAAAGGGCGGCGTATTAAGCTCAATAACCCCACAAGCTTCAGCCTGTGCGGAGTGCCCACTTTTTTTCAGGAGATCCATCATCTGTGCGATGGTTGTGGGGGCGGCATAGCGCTCCCCTTTTTCATCACAGATAATAAATTCTGCTTCTCCACCTATGTGGCCGGCATGATGGCCGCTGCCCTCAAAGCGTACCCGTAAATCATCAATATTTTGAATGCGTTGTGACGCATGCGCATGAACTGTGGTCATGTGAAAACTCCTAAAAATAATGGCGTAAATAAGCCTATAAAATCAGATAATCCTTAAATGGATAATCAGATATGAATGCCGAAAAAAATTTGAGAAAAAATGATATAGGGCTAAGCCCAGTTGCGCCACACTGGGGCGAAAGAAATGCTTATTACATTTGCTTTTAAATTAATCATATAATTTAATTATATAATTTATTCATGAATGTCAAACTTTTTTGATTGCACCGCAGTGTTCATAAAAAAACAACTCTGCCGGGACTGAACGACAGAGTTGTTTTGAAGGAAAAACTGAACAAATAAAAATGTAATACAGATGAAAATTTTTTGCAAATTTGCAAAAAGAACTTATTAATGCGAAAATATAAAAATTAAACAAAAAATAATTATCTAAATTCAACATCACTCTTAGTTTGAATATTCAATCAAATTTTATTTCTTTAAGGATTCATTATGAAGGTTTGGATATTTTTTCATGTTTCGCTTGAGCAAGACCATCCAGAAAAGCCAGAAATACTGCGCTTTCTAGATACAGCAAAACAAATGAATATCGACGCTGTTATTCTCAATCCGCTGGATTTTGAGCTTGTTGTCGATCATGAAAATAACTGGTCGGCGATTTACAACGGCAAAGAACTTGAGAAACCTGATGTAATTATTCCGCGTACGGGCTCGGAAAGCACATATTTTATGCTGGCGGTGATGCGCCATTTTGAAAATCAGGGTGTGATAATCGTAAACGCCCCTTCCGCAATTGAATCTGTGGCGGATAAGCTGCATACACAGCAAATTCTTGCGGCACGTAAGCTTCCCGTACCGAAAACAATTTTGGGAAAATTTCCTGTCGACGTCGATTTGGTGGAAACGCAGTTAGGATTTCCCGTGATCATCAAAACCCTCAAGGGTACGCGCGGCAGCGGAGTTGTGATGTGCGAAAATCGTGAGCAATTTTTTGATCTTACAGAGTTCCTGAATGAAGCCAACCCTGAGGCCGATTTTATATTCCAAGAATATATTAAAGATAGCCATGGGCGTGATGTAAGAATTCTTGTGGTGAACGGCAAAGTTGTTGCGGCGATGGAGCGGCGCGCGCGCGATGGCGGGTTTAAATCTAATATTTCATTGGGTGGTGAGGCTTTGCCGTTTTTGCCAAATAACCAAATAAAAGAACTTGCTGTGGATGTTGCGAACTCTCTCAATCTTGAGATTGCAGGAATAGACATTTTATTTGATAAAAACGGTTATAAAATTTGTGAAGCCAATTCATCCCCGGGATTTCAGGGGTTAGAGACAGCGTGTAAAATCAACGTTCCGGAGGTTATTTTTAACGCGCTGATGGAGAAATATCACCTCACACCTAAGCCCGGCCAGCCCGGTGGATTTAAGGGATTCTTCAAGAAAATATTACGCCCACGAATGGCATGGACGAAGAAAGATAAAAGAGCCAGCGCTTAGGCTAAATTAATCAAAAAGTAAGGGAATGCTGCCGATTAAGGGATTTGAACCCCTAATCTCTGGCCCAGTATTAAGTTAGTGTCTTTCGTGAGTTGTTTTCTGTTTGATGAAGACTGAACCGAATGATAGGGCGCGGGTTAAATCAATGCGAAAGATTCTTTAAAAGATAATTTCTTGATAAAGGAGATGTACAAAATAACACTCTTGTTTTGAGGCATTCTCTGTCATACTGCACCATGCAAAAACAAAGAATTTTAGTAATTGTGAATACCGCATGGCTATGCGTTGTGCCTTTTAATATTTGCCTTGGCGCAGATCCCACAATCGAACAATCAATTCCCAGCCGCGTTCTCAGAGCACCCGAAAAGGCAATTATCACTTTGGTGGTTGAAAATGACTCAATAGGCGGTGGAACAGATGAAAATTATACAAGTGGTGTTCGCTTAAACTACACAAAAGTTGGTGCAGATTTTCCCGATATTGCTCATAAAATTGATCGCCTCATACCTACATTTGCAATCAATGAAACATCAAGTATTTATTATTCTTTTGGTCAAAGTATTTTTGCTCCCAAAGATATTACAAGCAAGAGCTTGAATATCAATGATAGACCATGGGGTGCGTTTTTATATGGATCATTGGGGATGGTAACGCTTACAGATAATCATACAGATGAAATCGAAGCAACTATAGGCGTCATTGGGCCGGCCGCATTGGGTGAACAGACCCAAAAATTTATTCATAAAAATATTACAGATAGTCCCACTCCACAGGGTTGGCGATATCAACTTAAGAATGAACCTGGCCTCATGCTCGCTTGGCAACGGGCATGGCCCAGCGCGTTAAACGGACGCATTGCTAATAATTTTTGGTCGTTAAAACCTTATGTAGGTTTAACGTTAGGTAATCTAAGAACTTATAGCGATGTCGGTTTCTCTATAAGTCTAAATCCTTATGATTCACAATGGCAAGACATGCCATTGCGCGTAAGCCCCGCAATGCCGGGTACTGGCATTTATGAAATTCCTCCGAACAAATGGAGTTGGTCATTATTCAGTGGACTGGAAATGCGCGCAGTTGCCCGAGATATTTTCTTAGATGGCAATAGCTTTACCGAGAGTCACAGCGTCGAAAAAAATAATATAGTTGCGGATGTAAATGCCGGGGCGGCTTTAACCTATAACAATATCAGAATTAGTTACACTCTTGTGTACAGAACAAAAGAATTTGAATCACAAGAGCGCCCTGCAATTTTTGGAGCCTTAAGCTTCGCGGTCAGGTTCTAAAAGAAGGGCACCTACAAAAATGCAGGTGCCAAATGAATAATCGGAATATTTATAAAAATTCTTTAGTGAGCGGTTAATGACGCTCTTAACATCCACACTGCTTTTTGATGTGCGGTAATTCTTTCCGTCATTAGGTTTTCAGTTTCATCATCCTCCGCGTCTTTCGCAGAGCTTTTGGCTGTTTGACATTTTTCTATTACAGCCTGATGAACATTCATAAGATTAAGCATCATGCGCTCTGCACGCAAATTCGGATCTGTTTCCTTATTTAAGGCATTAGAAGTCATTTTTGAAATAGATAAAATATCTTCTCCCTCAAATGGTAAGGCATAAGCGGATAAGGCTCTTATACGCTCGGCAATCACATCCGTTGCTTGAAAGAGTTCGTTATACTGTTCCTCAAACATTTTATGGAGTGAGAGAAAACTTGGTCCCTCCACATTCCAATGGTAATTATGTGCCATCAATTCTAGGCCATAGGTGCTTGATAAAACTACCTGCAAATCATCTGCAACTTGGGTATTGAGATTTTCTGATTTTTTAACATTGAGAATGTTATTCATTTTGTGCCTCTTAAATGTTTTCTAAGCTAAAATAAAATCCTTCGATTTATTTCTTCTTATTCTTGTCATACAGATACCCACCACCAGCACCAACGGCGGCACCGACGGCAGCCCCTGCGACAGGACTTCCACCTGTCACAGCTGAACCGACAGCACCGACGCCGGCTCCTATTCCCGCCCCCGATAACGTGCGTTGTTGTGTGTCACTCATCCCAGCACAGCCGGTGGTAAGAATTACACACACAAGCAAAAGTGAGTTATTTGTAATTAATGATGAAACTTTCATGACGTTATCCTACTCTTCCCAAAATATTTTTTAAGATAATTTATTTTCTAAAATAAATCCTGATATCGCCGCGATAATAACGGACAGTTTAGGATGGTTGCGGATTGGCTCACCGACCTCGTCATCTAATGAAGACAGGGTGGATTGTAGCCCCTCTAAGATTTTTAAACGTGTCTTTTGCGCCTTTAGATAACGATATTTTGTAACCAAATAAACAAATCCAAATATAACCAGTGCAATAGCTAAACTTAATATACCAGTCATAAGGGCGGTAAATTGCGGGGAATACAAAGTCAGCATATATAAATACGCCCCGTATATTAAGAAAACAAAACCCAAACAAATGAAAATACCGCATAAAAATAAAATACTAATATTATCATTTTTGATTTTGTTTCCCCCTTGTGGATTTAGCACACCGTCAATGAGAATATTTTCAATCGAGCGGATAGCGCTAGACATGATCATCATCTGCGTCCCAACATTAAACTTACAACCGCGCCGATCGCAAAAGCAATCGCAACGCTTTGTACGGGTCTTTCCGAAATTTCTTCTTCTAAATTCTTTATGTACTTGGCAGTAAAGGCACGTGCGTCTTTCATTTTACTTTTGCCTTCTGCGGCCATTTCCGTGGCAATCTCAGCGGTATCTTCTTTAAGATGGCGAATAAGATTCTCTCCACTTGCATAAAGAGTTTTTACAGCATCCTGCGCCACATGATTTTCACGGGCATAACCATCATAGTTAGGGTTTTGTGGACCATTTTCGCCGAAATTCGATTGTAACTTGGTCATTTTATAATCTCCTGATGTTGTTTAGGTAAAAGTTTTCAGAAACTTTTTAAGCCTATGTTGTAATGCCTTGCATTTTGTTTTTTGCCAGAAGGCGAAGATGATAGAATGGGTATTAAGAATCGATTGCTAAGATCTCTCAGTGTATAAAGAGAGCATAAATTTTCACGATTTACTTTTAATAAACACGCATCAATGAAAATTATCAAAAGATAATAGACGCTCGAGTGTTTTTATATTTACTCTAAGTCAGAGTACGCAACGTCAATGCCAAAGTTTTGTTTATGCGGACATCGATGGCAATAAGCAGTTTTTGAAGCCCCCTAAACGGCACTTACCCAGGGCAAATTTATAAGGAGTTGAAAAAGGAAAAACATGGTGCCGATTAAGGGATTTGAACCCCCGACCTTTGCTTTACGAAAGCACTGCTCTACCACTGAGCTAAATCGGCGAAAGATGTGAAATTATTATACCATTCTCATCAAACGCGCAAATCAAATAAGTTATTGATTTCACAAGATTTTATTGTGCCCATTTCTTCGCCAGGCCGGCTCAGAAACATAGACTGGTATTTTCAAGTTTAGATATCCAAATAAAGCGATCACGTTTTCCATCGTCTGTAAGCGATTTATTTATCGCTTTTATAAGAATCGGGTTAGCATTTTTATATGGGCTCGCAAGCAGAACTATTACATCATGAATTACTAACGTCAAAAGCCTTATGGGTGGACGTCTCCACGGCCATGCACAATCCTGTCTTACTCAAAGAATTGGAAGATATTGTTGGTCCGCTTTCTGAAAATGAAAGACAGTTTTTTTATGAAGATTTAAAAAGGCTTTATCGACGGCTTCTAAATAAATTCCACGAGCAAGATAAATTTATGACCGCGCCAAAGAAGGGCCTCAGGTCTGTAGTGGCGAGAATGATTCGTAGATTAGAAAAGATAGTTGTTAAGCTTGAAAATCTTTTAAATAACAAATCATTCCGGAACTCGGGCGCTGTATCCTTTGAACAAAAACTTCGCATTTGCGGAAAAAATCCGTTTCTTAGCATGGATAGGCTCGAAAAGGCTGTAGAGACCAAAACAATTCCAGAATTGATTGAGCAATTTAATCGCAATATTCGTGAGTTGAATGAAGTTAAGTCTAAGTTCAAAATAATTGAAAGGGAAATGGTTGGTGGTCTTTATTCTATTTTTTGGATATATACTAAAAAACGTCCAACGCGTTATTTTATAGAGCATAAGACGGGTGTTGATGGGGGTGAAACTGGCCCATTTTATAGTTTTGTAAAAAAGTTCCATGAAACTATTAGCGAAGAACTCGGTTGTGGATATGAGAAAGTACCTACCGCCCTTGTAATCAAAGCACTCAGTGAGCGTAGAATGGATAAAGAATATAAAGACTTACGCTTGGGGCGTACATCTAGTCTTTTCTCTTAAATTTCTTGATTGTTTTTCCACTCATACTAACAAGATAGTTGTCTCTGGCCTCTCAAAAAAGGGGTGATTTAGATACATAAGCTTCATTGCTCAATTTAAGGCAGAATCATTTGCATGATTCACTTTGAAAGGAGCAGAGATGACCAAAATATCCCTTCAATATAAAGATCCAAAAGATCTCATCCCTAACCCTAATAATGCACGCACGCACAGCGCAAAGCAGATAAAACAAATTGCCGCATCAATAAAATCTTACGGTTTTATGGCGCCTGTTTTGATTGATGAAAATAATGCCATTCTTGCCGGCCACGCGCGTACACGGGCGGCATTGGAGTTGGCATTAGAAACCGTTCCGTGTGTGATCAGCACACACCTTACCGATACGCAAAAGCGTGCATATTTATTGACGGATAACCGAATAGCACAAAATGCCGATTGGGATCAGCGTAAATTGGCGCAGGAATTGGAAATGCTAATTGATCTCGATTTTGATGTATCATTGACGGGGTTTGAGGTTGCAGAAATTGACTTAGCCATTTCCTCTTTAGCCGAAGAGGCCGAAGATCAAAAAAATAATATCCCCTCACTTACAAGAAACACAATCATCAAGCCCGGTGATTTATGGGCGCTGGGAGAACATCGCATTCTTTGCGGTGATGCTCTTTCTCCTGATAGTTACTCATGTCTTATGAATGGGCGTAAAGCAAATCTCATTATCACAGATCCGCCTTATAATGTGCCCATTTCGGGGCATGTTTCCTCCGCTTCTCATCATCGTGAATTCGCGATGGCATCGGGTGAGATGAATGAGCGTGAATTCACGGCTTTTTTGGAAAAAACTTTTGAAAATATGATTGCTACGTCTCACTTAGGGTCAATTCATTTTATCTTTATGGATTGGCGACATATGCGTGAGATGTTGAACGCGGGTAAGCTTTACACCCAGCTTAAAAACCTTTGTGTATGGGTGAAAGATAATGGCGGGATGGGAAGTTTTTATCGCAGCCGTCATGAGCTTGTGTTTGTTTTCAAAAATGGGGATGAAAAGAATACGAATAATTTTCTGTTGGGCGAAAGTGGGCGTTACCGCACCAATGTGTGGGAATATGCAGGCATTAACAGTTTTGCACGCCGCGACGGGAATAAAGAAAAACCCGAACATCCGACAATAAAACCTGTAAATCTGCTCGCCGATGCTATTCGTGATTGCAGCCGCCATAAAGACATTGTCCTCGATCCATTTTTAGGGAGCGGAAGCACGTTAATCGCATGCCATGAAACAAAACGTATTTGTTACGGCATGGAGATTGACCCGCTTTACGTTGATCTATGCATCAGAC
>JAIXWE010000104.1 GCA_027482195.1 Alphaproteobacteria bacterium
ACAGAAATTGTGTTTTGAACACCCCCGGTTGCCGCATCCGTATCAAGAACGGCGGACGGTAATCCGGTACTTGTTTGCACAGGGTTGGAGAAAGTGGCAGTCCAGTTATTGGCGGCCGTTTTTGTCCAGGTTAAATTCACCGTGTGGCTGACGCCCAAGGCATCGAAAATTTCGAACGAGCCGGGGAAGGAGCTGTTTGCCGCGGGGGCGATCCCGGCATCGGCTGGCAAGTTCATGTCAAAACGCACGGTTGTTGTCGCCTGAGCCGTCCCGGAGATGGAGTTCACGTCAACGGGAACAAGCGAGTTCAAATCGTTCGGGTTCGCCGCCGTGACCACACCTTGGTCATCGGTACGTTGTCCCAACAAATAAGATCCTTCGTTATTGATCAAAAATCCGTTCTGATCGGTACGGAAATTTCCGTTGCGGGAATAGGTGTAAGCCGAAGGCTGATTAAGCACGTCATCGGTGACAACAAAAAATCCGTTGCCGTTGATGGCGATATCGGTGCCCGAGTCGGTGGCCGAGATCAAACCTTGGCGGTTGATGTTTTGGAAGGTGTCAAACACAACACCGCCCGCACTGAAACCTGTGCGGGTTTCGCTTCCCGTCACAAGTGCCGCGAAGCTTAAGTCACGTGTTTTATACGCGGTGGTTCGTGCGTTGGCGATGTTTTCCGATACGGCGGCAATGGCGGCACCTTGTGCACGCAAGCCAGATACGGACGTATTTAATGCGCTGGTCAAACTCATGTGTTGTCTCCTTTACGAGTTAAGATCAGGTTGAAGGGGTTGTGGTCGCTGGTGGTGGTGAAGGTGCGGGAGTAAGCGGGGTTGATGTAAATTTACGCACATCAGCAAGACTGTAAATCAAGCCGCCCGAGCGCAAATCAATACCGTTTTGTCCGGTTTCCACACCGTCCACACGCATGGTGGTTGAAATTTCGGTACGCACATCACGACCCGCTTGATCTTTCGCCGTAATCTCAAGACGTAATGTGTCACCATTTTTGACATTTGTAAGATCAGATAATTGCGCTTTCAGATCATAGGTACCTGAGAGAGCATTGCGTTCATTTTTCTCATACACAACGCGGCCCGAAGCATCTTTGATCTTGATGTTCAAACTGTCCGTATTGGAATTCAGCGCATAACGCCAATCGGCGGTGTCGTTTTCCATGATGGTCATATTGGTGTTCACTTCGGCCGTTTGACCGATATATCCAAACGCATTCGTTGCGGCGCTTGACTTCAGCGACTCCGCCAACGTGTCTAATTTGCTGTTGGTTGAGATTTGCTGTTCCAGTGATGAAAACTGCGCCAGCTGTCCGGTGAATTCTTTGGTATCCATCGGGTCGGTTGGGTTTTGATTTTGAAGCTGGGTGAGCAAGATTTGCAAAAACTGATTTTGCAAATCCTCCGCTTCCTGTCTCGCCTGATCGGTGGCGGATGTGGTGGCCGAATTAGTCGTGCCCGATGTCACCCGTGTGCCGGATGTGGAGTTCAGGGAGTTAAAAGCCGATACGCGAACCGGATCAATCATGAGGCACTTCCTTTCTGATACCTATTCCACGGGGCAGGTCTCAAAATGGGGCGCGGCTCGCCAAATTTTTTTTGCAGATTAAAAAAATGAATGAATACAAGAGGATGCAGCAAGACATCCTTAACCTTTTCGATCATACTCTGCAATCAGAAGTTGTATTTTATCTTTAATTTACAACTTTTGCGCTTTTCCGGAGTGGAAAGCGTTTTGGCATCAACCTCGAGAAAGGAGACTTAACATGCCAGTTATAGCAACCAATACCTCTGCTAACTCTGCCGTCAACTATTTGAACAGCAATTCACGGGCCCAGGAAATGTCGCTCGCGAAGCTGTCCAGTGGATCGCGGATCGTGCGTGCATCGGATGATGCGGCCGGTCTTGCGGTTGCGGTGCGGTTACAGGGGAATATCACGGCGTTGCGCCAATCTTCCACCAACACGGTTCAAGCCCGGTCGGTTTTGCAAACCGCCGATGGTGCTTTGGCACGTGTGGGGGATATTTTGCAACGGATGAAGGCGTTGGCGACACAATCCAACTCCGGTTCCGTTGACGCAACCGCGCGTGGGTTTATCAACACCGAGTTTCAGCAATTGCTGACCGAGGTGGGATCAACCGCAACATCCACCACGTTTAACAACGTGGCGTTGATCACCGGTGCCTACAACTTGAACTTCCAAGCGGGGATTCAGGCAACAGACGTGATCGCGGTTGATTTATCAACCGTGAACGCCACGGCTGCGGGCTTGGGTGTCAACGGTGCGAACGTATCGACACAAGCGGGGGCGGTGACCGCCAGCGGTTTGTTGGATACGGCGATCAACAACATCTCAACATATCGTGCCACGGTGGGATCTTTGATCTCCCGTTTCGATTATCGTGCGGATGTTTTGGACACCATGACCGATAATTTGGACGCGGCGCGTTCGGTAATCATGGATGTGGATATCGCGGCCGAGCAAACCAACTTAACCAGCCGACGGGTTTTGACGGAGTCATCCATCGCCGCATTGTCACAGGCGAACCAGATGAAACAGTCTTTGCTGTCGCTGGTGCGTTAAGTCTTTAAATCTTCACGAAAAAGGGGGCTGTAAAGCTCCCTTTTTTAATGCGAACAAACCGTTGGTTTGCTTCGCGACCTCCTTTTTTTGTTTTTGCTTCGCGGTGGTTTTTTCAACACTTAAAAAACTTGACATAATTTTTGAGGATAGTGTAAGCATAGGTACGGTTTAAATATAATCTATGCGTAAATGAGAAAAGTTGATGCGTGAATTCACCCAAAGTGGCCATCGCCTTATTACCCCTGAGCATCACCCGAAAAATATTGCGGTGATCACCGCACCCAACATGGCCGCGGCGATTCCGTTGGCGGATCACGCGCTGCGCCGCGATGGCATTCAAGGTGTGGTGTGGTACCGCGAACCCGATCCGGATCGCAACGAACATGCCTTTCGGCTTTTTAAAGTGTTTCGAGAGCGTGCAAAATTACCTGAGGATCCGGAAAAGTTTTTTAAAGGTCCTAAAACAGCCAGTCTCCAGCATGGTGAGATTTCATGGGCTCGGGATGGTTTGCAAGAACGTTTTCATCTCACCGACTCTCTTGCGCCGCAAATTGTGAACGACATCTTCCATTCTTTCAGTGTCGAAAATGTCAGGGTAAAACATACTTTGCGCGCTGAAAATCGCGGGTCAATCAACATGCATGTTGATGGCTTTCTCAATGGATATACCTTGAATGTGGCACGGCCCGATCTTTTGTTCCAAGGATTTTACACCTCGGCGATTTTGTCACAAACGGTTGCGGGAACACTGATTGCCGAAACCGATAAAAGCGGAGCTCCCGCGCTTGTGCGTCTTTCAAAAGGGCGATTTAAAATTGATCGTAGTTTAGCTCCGCAACTTTGGGCTTTGGGATTGAATTCTTGGTTATTTTTTCATCCACTCTCGACCGCGTTTGGCACAGCCAAAACGCTGGTGCATAGCTTTCCGCAATTTGATATCGGCAAGCTGTCTGATATTGGTCCCGAAAACCCACCGCGCATTTTTCACCGTTGTGACTTTACGCCGGGGTAAGGCCTTATTCGCTCATCGTTTTTTAACTTTGCGGCAACTATTTTCCCGGTAAAATGATAAGATAACCGCCAAGCGGATCAACCGTGCGGCAACAAAAAGGTGGGATTATATGCCAGTGATCGGGTCTTCGACGTCCGGTGCGTCTATCAACAACATCAATAATTCATTTCGTACATCTGAAAATTCTTTGAAACGTTTGGGGTCTGGTTCACGTTCCGCAACCCCTGCGGGCAATGCGGCGGCTTTGGCTGTGGCGGCGGCGAAACAAGCGGATATCTCGGCATTGCGCCAATCATCCACCAACACGGTGCAAGGTTTGGCCGTTCTGGGTACGGCCGATAGTGGCTTGGAACGTGTAGGTGGTTTGTTAAATCGGGCAAAAGAATTAGCAACTCAAGCCAATTCGGGCTCGCTTGATTCGCAATCACGTGCGGCAATTAATGTGGAATATCAAAACCTGGTCGCCGAAATAAATAGCACCGTGTCTTCCACCACCTTTAACGGCACCGCGTTGATTGACGGATCGTATAATCAGAATTTCCAAGCGGGATCTTCGGCGACGGATGTTGTATCCGCAAACTTATCATCGGTGAATGCAACCGGTGCGGGGTTGGGATTGACGGCCGGTGCGGGGTTAAGCCCAACGGCGTTGACAACACAAGCGGGTGCGGCGGCAGTTAGTACCGAGCTTGATACCGCGATTGCAAATTTATCTAATTTCCGATCCACAGTCGGTGGAATTCAATCACAATTTACCTTTCGGGGTGATTTGCTGGATACCCAAACCAACGCATTGCTTGAGGCAACATCGGCCTTGGTAGATGTCGATATCGCGCGGGAAAGCAGCAATTTCGCGGGAAGTAACCTGTTGTCGCAGTTGAGTATCGCGACATTAGCGCAAACGAATCAAATTAAAACCAGCTCGTTACTTGGGCTTTTGCGCCGTTAAAAGTTTTTTTTGGCCATTAAGCGGATATTAACTCTTTCCGTATTAAGCTGGAAGAATACAGCCTCAAGGAAGACGATTCACAAAGGCTGAATACTATGGTAGTGTAGCACATTCAATAGGATGACTTGAGACCAGTATGGTTAAGGGTCATCCCGGTTCTGAGGATCAGAACTGTCCACATAACGGCAAAGCTCAAAGAAAAGGAGAGTCCCATGCCAGTCATTGCAACAAACACCTCTGCTAACTCTGCAATCGTGTACTTGAATAACAATTCACGTGCACAAGAAACATCCCTTAACAAATTGTCCTCTGGATCACGTATCGTTCGGGCTTCCGATGATGCTGCTGGTCTTGCTGTGGCATCACGTCTACAGGGTAACATCACCGCTTTACGTCAGGCATCAACCAACACTGTTCAGGCGCGTTCCGTGCTTCAAACAGC
>JAIXWE010000034.1 GCA_027482195.1 Alphaproteobacteria bacterium
CGGATGCTGTGTTGCGGTGGATGTGGTCAGCCGTAAAACGCAAGCGCGGTGTTGGTGTGGGCGAAATTGATGCGGCTATTCGCTTTGCCAAAGATGAACGCAGCAACAAAAATTCCAAAAAGAAAAATGGAAACGGGCATCATCATGAACATGTAACCTCTGACCCTGCCTCTATTCATATTCGCAAACGTACCTTAATGGCGCGCACGCCACGTCAACAAGATTACATCGCAACCTTGCGGTCACACGAAATGAATTTCGGTATCGGCCCAGCGGGAACAGGTAAAACATATCTGGCCGTCGCCGTTGGCGTTGAGATGTATGAGAAACAGATGGTCGAACGTCTGATCTTCACCCGCCCCGCGGTTGAGGCCGGTGAGAAATTGGGGTTCTTACCCGGTGACATGCGTGAAAAGATTGATCCTTATTTACGTCCCATTTATGACGCATTATTTGATTTTTTAGGATCTGAGCGCGTTGAGAAAATGATGGAACGGGAAGAGATTGAAATCGCCCCGCTTGCGTTTATGCGCGGGCGCACTTTAAGCCGCGCTTATGTAGTTTTGGACGAAGCGCAAAACACAACATCCGCGCAAATGAAAATGTTTTTAAGCCGGATGGGCGAAGACACGCGCATGGTTGTCACCGGTGACCCAACCCAAGTTGACTTACCGCCCGGACAAATATCCGGGCTGATTGAGGCCGAAAAAATCTTAAAAAATATTCCCGAAATTGCGTTCACCAGCTTTACGAATGCTGATGTTGTCCGGCATAAATTGGTTGGAAAAATCTTGAACGCTTATGACCGTAAAAATTGATCTTACAATTTCTGATCCGTCTTGGAACAAAGCCCGTTTGAAACTCAACGCGCTTGCCCCTTCTGTTTTGACATGCGCGTGGAAAATACTTCCCCTTCGCCCCAAAATAAAACCGCGTGTCTCTCTTCTGTTCACGTCCGATTCTGAGATTCAAAAAATCAACCGCACTTTTCGAAAAAAAAATAAACCTACCAATGTTCTCTCCTTTCCCCAATTTGAAACAATCGCCGATTTTCCGCATGCACCGCGGGAAGATATTTTACTGGGGGATATTGTGATTGCTTATGAAACGGTCAGAAACGAGGCTTTGGCCGCGCACATTCCGTTTAAGAATCACACAATTCATATGTTGGTTCACGGATTTTTGCACCTTTTGGGACATGATCATCTTGATGATCAAGATGCAGAAATTATGGAATCGTTGGAGATTAAAATTCTTAAGAAATTAAATCTACCAAATCCTTATCATTTCCTCTGATTTTGGTTATGATTGGCGACATGTTAAAGAATCCTTCATCGCGCAAATCTCTGCGCCCAAAAGAAATTGCTGCGTGGCTGAGCAATATTGTCCGCCGCCAAGACAAAGTTGATGATGCGTTGAAAGACGCGTTGGAAGAATATATCGAAGAATTATCTTCCACCGAAAGTGATGACGCCCCTTCCGAACAAGAACGCGTGTTGTTGTCAAATATGTTACAGCTTCGTGATTACACGGTAACGGATGTCATGATTCCGCGTGCCGACATTGTCGGGTTCGAAGCCGATTGTGAAAAAGAAGATATCTCACGCATCATTCAACAACATAAATTCAGCCGTTACCCCGTGTTTAACGAAACACTCGATGATATTTTGGGGATTGTACACATCAAAGACATGATGGCCGTATTGCTTGCGGGACAACCGATTCACTTGCGTGATTTAACGCGCGAAGCGCCGATTGTCTCACCCTCGCTTCCTGTTTTGGATTTATTGTTATTGATGAAACAGGAACGCAAACATCTTGCCTTTGTCATTGACGAATATGGCGGTATTGACGGCATGGTCACGGTTTCCGATGTTGTTGAAAATATTATTGGTGATATTCAAGATGAACATGATCTGAATGATGATCCTGTGATGATTGAAGAAGAAAGCGGGTCTTATATCGCCGAAGGGCGCGTGAGCATTGAGGATCTTGAAAAGATATTTGGTGATATTTTAACCGAAGACGAACGTGAAGATATCGACACAGTTGCGGGTTTTCTTTTCACCCTTGTGGGACGCATGCCGGTGCGTGGCGAGGTGATTGCGCATGAAGAAAAAAATATTATTTTTGAAATTCTTGAAGCCGATCCACGGCGCGTGAAAAAAGTGCGTATTCGTGCGCCGCAAACTCCGTCCAATTCCTTATCATGATGACTTGTTTTTCTTGGCCGCTTGCCACGCGCTTTGCCCTTCTTTTTGTCGCAGGAAGTGTGTCGGCGTTCGCACAACAACCTTTTAATCTTTTTCCCCTCATGATCTTGGGCTTCACGGCGCTTTGGATCATTGTGCAATCTTTTAGCAAACCATGGCATGGGTATATGGCCGGGTTTTTATTCGGCCTTGGTTATTTTTTGTCTGGCTTGTGGTGGATCGGCAACGCGCTTTTGGTGGATGGAAATCCTTATGTCTGGGCAATGCCTTTGGCGGTTATTGGACTTCAAACCTATTTGGCTTTTTACACCGCCCTTGGTGTTGGGGTTGCGCGTCATATCGCACCCCGCGCCGACACACCCGCTTTTTTATTCTTTGTTGGAAGTGTGTCATTATCCGAATGGTTGCGTGGCCATGTTTTTACTGGTTTCCCGTGGAACAGTTTCGGATCCATCTGGGCTGATTTTTTACCGATGGCGCAAATTTCAAGTGTGGTCGGGCTTTATGGCCTGACCTTACTGACAGTTTTTATAAGTCTCGTTCCGGGCTTTCTCCTGACCACATCAAATCTTGGAATACGCAAAATTTTTGCAAGCTTAAGTATCCTCTTGCTGTTATTTTGGTTTGGCTTTGGAAGCTATCGCCTCAGCGCGCACCCCACCGATTTTCATGAGAAAATTCTTCTTCAACTTATCTCACCAAATATTCCGCAAAGTGAGAAATGGAATTCCGATTTGCTGGTTCAAAATTTTCTCAAAACAACCCGCCTCATGGCAACGCGTGACCAGGCCCACGACTCAACCGCAACGCGGATCATGATTCTTCCCGAAACCGCCTTTCCCCATATTTTAATGTCAGACCCGCAAGCTTTGGACATTCTTCACAAAAGCATCAACGTCCATCCGCAAAAAACATATCTTTTAACGGGAGCATTGCGCAAAACATTGACTGAAGATAACCCGATCTATCACAACAGTCTGGTGGTGATGGATTATACGAATTCTGTGCGTGCCACATTTGATAAATTCCATTTGGTTCCTTTTGGTGAATATATTCCGTTTCAAAATTATATTCCCCTCAAACCCGTGGTGGAGTTTAGCGGATTTCAAGCCGGAAAAGGCCCCCAGACAATCACGGTGGATGACATCCCCGCTTTCAGCCCGCTTGTCTGCTATGAAGTGATTTTTCCCGGCCGTGTAAAACACGATAAAAATGCCGCATGGATGGTCAACGTCACCAATGACGCGTGGTACGGATTTTCGCCAGGCCCTTATCAACATCTGGCACAAACCCGCCTGCGCGCGATCGAGGAAGGAATTCCCCTTGCCCGTTCCGCCAACACGGGTATTTCGGCCGTCATTGACCCGGTCGGGCGTTATGTTGCAAAAGGCCCGTTATTTCAAGACGATACCCGCATCAGCCGCTTGCCAAAGCCTTTAGAGAATCGCAGTTTTTATGCGCGCTGGGGCGATACTGTTTTCGCGGTGATGATTCTTGTTTTTATTCTTCCCCTACTGCGCCGCGTTGTAAAAAATTCTTAAATTCACGCCTTAAGTACAGTTGATTTTTAGAAAAATTGCATACATGAGTATTTAATGCATGCTTTGGTATGTTGTGCGGTTTGCAATTCAAAATCATTTGCGCATACTGATGAAAGCAAAGAATACCAATGTGACCAGATAAATTGACGAACAGAACTAAATGATTGACGATATGAACCAAAATGATCTTGAGGAAATATCCGGCCCAAACCCGGTGGATGTTTATGTTGGGTCGCGTCTGCGCACACGGCGCAGCCTGATCGGCTTGTCCCAAGAAAAACTCGCCGAAGCGGCGGGCGTGAAATTCCAACAAGTTCAAAAATATGAAACCGGAAAAAACCGTATCAGCGCAAGCCGCCTTTATGAATTTGCCCAAGCTTTGGGGGTTTCCATTTCCTATTTCTTTGATGGGTATGGCGAAGGTGGTGATTCCACCCCCTATGGCTTTGCCGAATCTGCGCAAGAGGAGTTTCAATCCGAAGACATCATGGCACGGCGCGAAACGATTGACCTTGTCCGCACCTATTACAGCATTCAGGATATGAAGGTGCGCAAAGATGTTTTGAAGATGCTCAAGCAAATGGCAAAAACTTTTGATTCCGGGACGTGAATATTCCCGTACGGGGCTTGTCAGCTTTGTCTTTGGTGGTTAGTCTTATTTTTTTGAAAGAAAATCACCATGCTTCAACCCCGCGCTTTGCAAGATTTTATTTTTACCAGCGAGTCCGTCTCCGAAGGCCATCCGGATAAGGTATGTGACCGTATTTCGGATTCTCTTGTTGATGCTTATCTTTCCAAAGATCCGGTTGCGCGCCTTGCCATTGAAACAGTTGCGACAACAAATTTTGTTGGAATTATTGGCGAGATTGGAAGCACCGCCACATTGGAAAAAACTGAAATTGACAGCATCGTTCGTGAATGCATCAAAGATATTGGGTATGAGCAAGAAGGTTTTGATTGGCGCAATATTGAGATTATGAATCGCCTTCATCAACAATCACCCGATATTGCCATGGGTGTTGATGCCACCGCCACCAAAGAGGAAGGTGCGGGCGATCAAGGCATGATGTTTGGATATGCATGCCGTGAGACGGATGTTCTCATGCCCGCCCCGCTTCATTTTGCCCATGAGATTTTGCGAAAATTGGCATCCGCGCGCAAAGACGGAACGTTGCCCGCCATTCGCCCTGATGCGAAATCACAAGTGACGTTGGAATATAAAAACGGCGTGCCGGTGAAGGCCCATTCGATTGTGGTTTCTACCCAACATGCGGAAGGTTTTTCACAAGATGATATCAAGGAAATGGTGCGCCCTTATGTTCTTTCAACATTGCCGGATGGGTGGATGTGTGCGGAAGATCGTTTCTTTGTAAACCCCACAGGGCGTTTTGTTATTGGTGGCCCCGTGGGTGATTCCGGGTTAACGGGACGAAAAATTATCGTTGATACTTATGGTGGGTCGGCCCCACATGGCGGCGGCGCATTTTCGGGCAAAGACCCCACCAAGGTTGATCGTTCCGCCGCTTATGCCGCGCGCTATTTGGCAAAAAATATTGTCGCCGCCGGATATGCGCAGCGTTGCCTTATTCAAATTTCTTATGCGATTGGTGTTGCGAAACCCATATCGCTTTATGCGAACACGTTGGGCACCGGATCCGTCGGTGAAGACAAAATTGTCGCCGCAATTGATAAGGTCATGGATTTAACCCCACGCGGCATTCGCACCCATTTAAATCTAAACCGTCCCATTTATGCGCGCACCGCTGCATACGGCCATTTTGGCCGCGCACCGGATTCAGATGGCGGATTTTCATGGGAAAAACTTGACCTTGTGGATGCGTTGCGCCGTGAACTTGGCTGAACTTTCTGAACAAAGAAAACGCCGTGTTTATGGCCGCCGTCAAGGGCGGCCGCTTCATGCTTCACGTCAAGAGGCGATAGACAATCTTCTTCCCGTGTTGGAAATTCCGCGCGATATGTTGTTTGAGGATAAAAAATTGTCTCTTGAAAAACTCTTCGGTGTGACACCCAAAAAACTTCATGTCGAAATTGGCTTTGGCAGCGGCGAGCATCTTGATTTGCTGATGGAAAGCCACCCGGATGATTTTTTCATTGGTGCGGAGCCTTACATTAATGGCATGTCGGCATTTTTAAAAACGATTGAAAACAAACCTCATGACCATGTGCGCGTTCTTATGGATGACGCGCTTCTTATCCTCAACAGCCTTCCCGATTCTTGCGTTGATTTTATCTATGTTCTCAACCCCGACCCATGGCCAAAATCCCGCCATCACAAACGCCGTATTATCAGCCAAGAAAATTTAAATGTTTTCGCCCGCGTCATGAAAAATAATGCGCAGTTATTAGAGACAACGGATGTTGATGATCTTGCGGAATGGATGGTCACACAAACAATCAATCACGGCGCCTTTGAATGGCATGCACAAAGCGCGCAAGATTGGAAAACACCCCCACCAAATTGGTCGGCCACACGTTACGAAAGCAAAGGCCAGCAAGCGGGAAGATCCCAAACTTATTTGCTGTTTACCCGTAAAGCCCGCGAAAGTCTTTAAATTTCCGCGCTGGGCGCACGGCTGGGTCGCGTCACGACATAAACAAAAACAGCCGCCAAAATAAAAGCCAACAATGTCGGCCACAAATGATTTTGGGAATGAAGATAACACATCACAACCGTCAAGGTCATGAATGTGCCCGAAAGGATTTTCGCAGAAACCGGAATCACTTGGTGCGATTCCCAATCGCGCACATACCGCCCCAAAATTTTATGATTAAGGAGCCATGTGTGAAGACGCGCCGAGCTTTTTGCAAAAGCCCACACCGCAACAAGCAAGAACGGCGTTGTGGGAAGGCCGGGCACCACAATGCCGATACACCCGAGAACCACACATACAACACCAAGAGCGAGATAAAAAATGCGCATAAAAATTTATGCCACATCTTGCGATAAAAAAACAGAGGAGTGAGGGTGATTCGGATGCGACAATCTGTCTCATTGCGGCGCACATAAGGCTTGCGCATAAAAACATGATCTTATTGAGGAGTTTTTATGAGCACAACGCGTTTCCCATTTTTGTTATTAACCGCCGTTTCCGCCGTCACATTATTGCCCCAACCCGTTATGGCGGCCGAACCCACACCGACCGTTGTGGTGACCCCCACCAAATCGACCCGCTCGGTTGATAAAGTTCCTTATGCCGTGTCGGTTATCTCACGGCGCAACGCTGAAACCAAGCAAGCGCAATCGGCCGATGATCTTTTGCGTGATATTCCCAATTTTGCTTCTGCTGGTGGGCCGCAAAGTTTGACGGAAGAGCCAAGCTTACGCGGCTTATCAGATCGACGCATTGTTATTAAAGTTGACGGCATTCGCCGAAATTTTCGCGCGCAATATGGCGGACGTTATTTCTTTGACCCGATGTTGATTGACCGCGTTGAAATTGTGCGCGGTGCAAATTCGGCCATTGATGGGTCGGGCTCCATTGCCGGAACGATTCAATTTTTCACCCCAACCACCGCCGGGCAATTAGCAGGCGGCACACGCAATTGGGGTACCGAGCTTCAAAGCGGATATCAATCCGTCAACCAAGAATTTTCAACATTGCTCAGCGGCTATACACAGCAAGATAATGTTGATTTATATGGGGCTTTTACTACGCGCAACAGCGATGATATTCGCGCAGGAAACAGCACCACCCTTCGCCCAAGCTCCGACCAACCCGACAATACACTTTTAAAAGGGGGATATAGTTTTAACCCCAATCACCGCATTGAATTTCGTTATGCGCGTTTTTATGACGAAAGCAATATGCCGGTAGCACCATTTCAACCAGTCAGCACGATCAATTCCCCCACCACACGTAAAACCGGTGTAACGGATTACAGCGCGCATTACCGTTTAGCACCCGAAGCCGGAAATAAATTCCATGGCATCATGGATGTCAATGCGATCGTTTATCATTCGGAGCATGATATCAAAACACGGCGTTTGTCCGATGGACGTTTTGATCAAACCGCGTTCGAGACAACGGGTACAGATATTTATAATACCGCCAACGCGCATTACTTGAACGCGGATCACAAAATTACCACCGGTGTGGAATATTTCACCAACGAACAATCCGGGCGGCGCAATGGCGCGTTTCGCCCCTTATTGGGCGATGGCGAAGATTCGAATTTAGGCCTTTATTTCCAACAAGAAACCGTGTTGTTTGATCGCCTGACACTCATCCCTGGTGTGCGTTATGATCATTATGAATTGACGCCGCAAAATGCGACATTGCCGTCTCAAGATCGTGATCAATTCTCACCCAAAATCGGGGTCAATTATGAGTTTGATGATAATTGGTCGGCTTATGGGTCGTGGGCATCCGCCTTTCGTACCCCTACCCTCACCGAGCTTTATGCAACTGGTACATTATTTCCAGGAAATAATTTGATTTCAAACCCGAACTTAAAACCTGAGACAGCAGAAAACCGTGAAATTGGTGTGCGTTACAATCAACAAAATATTTTAAACGCGTATGACAGTTTGCGGGTGACGGCATCGGTATTTAATAACCAGATTGATGATTATATTGAGCAAGTAATCGGGACAACACAAACCCAGTTCCGGAATGTCGCGCAAGCCGATTTGCGCGGCATTGAGTTGGAGGCAAAATATCGGATCAACCAATATACGCTGGGATTTTATGGCGGGTATATTCGTGGCGAAAACGAAACACAAAATGTGCCCTTGGCCGATGTGCCGCAAAATAACTATGGCTTGAGTTTGGAACGCGTCTCGGATGATAATCAATGGATGTTTGGCGGAAGGGTCAACCATTTGAGCTCACAAGACCGCATTCCACC
>JAIXWE010000065.1 GCA_027482195.1 Alphaproteobacteria bacterium
AGTAATTCCGCGATATCATCGGTGATGGTTTTTAATTCATCGCTGATTTTCTCACGCTCCAACCCCGTTAAGCGATGGAGACGCAAATCAAGAATGGCTTTTACCTGCACCTCTGACATTTGATATTCGCCTTTTTCATCGACGATATATTCCGGATCATCGATGAGCGCGATCATGGGTGCCACATCACGGGCCGACCATGTGCGGTTTAACAAATTCTCACGTGCTGTTTGTGGGTCGGGTGCGTTACGAATGGCCGCAATCACCTCATCAATATTGGCAACGGCAACAGCCAAGCCCGCCAAGACATGGGCGCGTTCCCGCGCTTTGCCCAAATCATAAATGGTACGGCGGGTGATCACCTCTTCACGGAATTTGATGAAGGCATGAATCATCTGACGCAAATCAAGTGTTTGCGGCCGCCCTTGATTAAGAGCCAACATGTTGCATGAGAAAGACGTTTGCAACGATGTGAATTTATAAAGCTGGTTTAAAATGACATCAGCCTGAGCATCGCGTTTCACTTCAATAACAATGCGCACACCATCGCGATCAGACTCATCGCGGATTTCAGCAATACCTTCGACGATTTTTTCGCGGGCAACTTCGCCCAAGCGCTCCAGTAACTGGCCCTTATTCACTTGATAGGGAATTTCGTGAACAATAATCGCTTCGCGTTTTTCACGGACTGTTTCAATCGATGTTTTGGCACGCATCATGACCGACCCCTTGCCAGTCATGTAAGCAGAGCGAATACCCGCACGGCCCAAAATTTGTCCGCCCGTCGGGAAATCTGGACCGGTGATATAATGCATCAAGCCCTCAGATGTAAGGCTTGAATCTTTGATATAAGCCAAACAGGCCTCGATCACTTCCGCCAAATTATGTGTCGGAATGTTGGTCGCCATCCCCACGGCAATACCGCCCGCACCATTGACCAATAAATTCGGAATGCGTGTGGGAAGAACGACCGGTTCAAATTGCGATTCATCATAGTTCGGACGAAAATCAACCGTATCACGATCAATGTCGCCCAATAATGCATCTGCGGCTTTTGATAAACGTGCCTCCGTGTAACGCATGGCGGCAGCCGGATCGCCGTCCATAGACCCGAAATTTCCTTGGCCATCCACCAACACTTGGCGCATTGAGAAATCTTGTGCCATACGCACCAAAGCATCATAAATGGCACCATCACCATGCGGGTGATATTTACCCATGACATCCCCGACGATACGCGCCGATTTTTTATAGGGCTTGTCAGATGCATATCCACCTTCGTGCATGGCATAAAGAATGCGGCGATGCACCGGCTTTAACCCGTCCCTAACATCGGGAAGCGCACGCGAAACAATCACGCTCATGGCGTAATCGAGGTAAGATTTTTTCATCTCATCCGCAAGTGAGATGGAAGGAAATTCTTGAATCACGGCATTGGATTCCGACATGGAAAAAACCTTTGTAAAATATAATCTTTTTGCAATTTTTGATGATGGTTTTTTATAGCGCTTTTCCGTTAAAAAAACAAGGAAAAGGACACAAAATTATGGTCTTTTTTCCCCGAATTTTTCAGCCGCCAAAGCCGCATCCAACGCCTTTTTAACCGCGGGTGAGAATTTCTCTTGGTAAGCCACAGCCTTGCTTTCCGCCGCCCGGCCAACATCGGAGCCGTAATAGGCGATCATTGCTTTGAGCTCTTCAACCGTGAAGGTCTCGGCCATAATTTTAATCGATTGATTTTCAAGATCATCATAATTGATGCGCAGTTTCATATTGCTGATGAAATTCTCCCGCGCGGTTCCTGAAAAGCCTGCGGCAAGATTTTCGATTGCCACGTTGATTGTATCACGTAAAGGGCGAATATCGTGAAATTCACTGGCCAATTTCAAGCGTTCCCGCGCCATATCCGCAAACGCAGGAGCGGCAAACAACATCAATAAAATCAAGGTTAAAACGCCGCGCATCAGATCAAAACGGAATATCATCTTCCATGTCGTCAATTTTGCCGCGGGATGGGAAACCGCCCCCCGCCATACCGCCGCCGCCTGCGTAATCATCATGGGCGGCATAAGACGATCCACCTTCTTTTTTCGGGTCAAGCATTGTCAACTCACCCCGATAAGGGCGCAAAACCACTTCGGTGGTATATTGATCAACGCCGTCTTTATTTTGCCATTTGCGCGTTTCAAGTTGACCCTCAATATAAACTTTTGATCCTTTTTTGAGGTAGCTTTTTGCCAGATTCACAAGTGGCTGATTAAAAATGACCACCTTGTGCCACTGGGTTTTATCTTTTTGCTCACCTGTCGCTTTGTCTTTCCAACGCTCTGATGTCGCAATCGACAAATTCGCAATCTCATCACCTGATTGCATGCTGCGAATATCGGGATCCGCACCCAAATTTCCAACCAAAATTACTTTATTGACACTACCGGCCATCGTCAAAAACCTTTGCTCTTATTTATCTGAAGGAAATGCAGACTAGCACAAAAAAAGCCCGCGCCAAGAGAAAAAAGAAAGAAAAAAGCTGGATTTTCCACCGCTTTACCCCATATTGTAGCGATCAGAAAAAGGGCTATTTTTATGGGACTTAAAACCATTTCCATCCGTGGGGCACGGGAACATAATCTTAAAAACATCAATTTGGACCTTCCCCGCGACCAGTTGATTGTGATCACCGGGCTTTCAGGATCCGGTAAGTCATCTTTGGCTTTTGATACGATTTATGCCGAAGGCCAACGCCGCTATGTCGAAAGCTTGTCCGCTTATGCGCGCCAGTTTTTGGAAATGATGCAAAAGCCAGATGTTGATTCCATCGAAGGACTCTCGCCCGCCATTTCGATTGAACAAAAAACAACGTCAAAAAATCCGCGCTCAACCGTTGGTACGGTTACCGAGATTTATGATTACATGCGTCTTTTGTGGGCGCGTGTGGGTGTGCCTTATTCCCCCGCGACGGGGTTGCCGATTGAAAGCCAAACCGTCAGCCAAATGGTTGATCGTGTCATGGAGATGGGGGATGGTGTACGTATTTACGTCATGGCCCCCATCGTGCGCGGACGTAAAGGTGAATATAAGAAAGAATTAAAAGAGCTTCAGGCAAAAGGGTTTCAGCGGGCGAAGATTGACGGCAAGCTTTACGAAATTGACGAAGCACCCGCCTTGGACAAAAAATTCAAGCACGATATTGATATCGTCATTGACCGCCTGGTCATTCGCAATGATTTAGGGAATCGTTTGGCGGATTCCGTTGAAACCGCATTAAAGCTTGCCGATGGGTTGTTGGTGATTGAAAATGCCGATACGGGTGAGCGTCATATTTTCTCCGAAAAATTTGCGTGTCCTGTCTCCGGCTTTACCATTCCCGAAATTGAACCGCGTTTATTCTCTTTCAACTCCCCGCATGGGGCATGCCCATCATGTGATGGTCTTGGCGTGACCTTATATATTGATCCGGATTTGGTTGTGCCCGACCCTTCGAAATCAATCGCGCAAGGTGCCATTGATCCATGGTCAAAAAACTTTGCGAAATATTATCTGCAAACACTTGAGTCTGTGTGTAAAGCGTTGAAAGTTTCCATCCATAAACCTTGGGCAGAGATTGATAAAAAATCACGCGAAATGATTTTATATGGCACAGGCGACAAGGCGATCACATTTTTATATGAAGATGGAGCGCGCAGTTATAAAACCACAAAGCCCTTTGAAGGGGTTATTCCCAATCTTGAACGCCGCCTCAAAGAAACCGACAGCCAATCTGTGGTGGAAGAATTGTCGAAATATCAAGCTTCCGCCCCATGTGATGACTGCGAAGGCTATCGTTTAAAACCCGAGGCTTTGGCCGTCAAAATCAACAAAAAACATATTGGTGAAATTGGCGAATTATCAATTGAAGAAGCACAAAAATGGTTTGCGTCAGTTGGGAAATCATTAACCAAGCAACAAAATGAAATTGCCGCGCGTATTTTAAAAGAAATCAATGAGCGGTTAAATTTTCTTGTCAATGTTGGACTTGATTACCTCTCCCTTTCGCGTGCATCCGCAACCCTTTCGGGTGGGGAAAGCCAACGTATTCGTCTTGCCTCCCAAATCGGCTCTGGCCTTACGGGTGTGATGTATGTGTTGGATGAGCCATCAATCGGGTTACATCAACGCGACAATCATCGTCTTTTGGAAACGTTGCGCCGCTTGCGC
>JAIXWE010000009.1 GCA_027482195.1 Alphaproteobacteria bacterium
AACAGACAAATTTTGGGCGAAATTGTTTTTAAAGATCAAGGTGCGCGCAAAAAATTAGAGCAGATTTTGCATCCCCATATTTGGGCAGAACAAAAAAGATTTATTCTGAAAGCGCGCCGTGCCGGAATTGACCATGTTGTTCTTGATATTCCATTATTATTTGAAACGGGGGCGCAAAAACGATGTGACAGCGTGATCACAGTCACCGCGCCTTATTTCCTGCAACGCATGCGCGTGTTACGTCGCCCCAATCAAACGGTGGAAAAATTCCATGCCATTTTAAGCCAGCAATTGCCACAACATATCAAAGCGCGCTTAAGCGATTTTGTGATTCCCACAGGGTTGGGGCATCGTTTCGTGCTTGACCGTTTGCGGCAAATCTTTGATAAATAAACCATGCGCGAAATTGTTTTAGATACCGAAACCACCGGGATGGATCCGGCAGATGGCCACCGCATTATCGAGATTGGATGTGTGGAATTGTTTAACCATCTTCCAACCGGCAAAACATGGCATCATTACATTAACCCCGAGCGTGATATTGATGCGGGTGCGACGGCTGTTCACGGGATCACCAATGACAAGGTCAAAAACAAACCAATCTTTGCCGAATTGGTTGGAAGTTTTTTGGAATTTATTGATGGTGCACCCTTGGTCATTCACAACGCCGAGTTTGATATTAAATTTTTAAACGCGGAATTAAAACGCTTGGGCTTTCCGTCTTATCGTCTTCAGGATGCGGTTGACACATTGTTGATGGCGCGGCGAAAATTTCCGGGTCAACCGGCCTCTTTGGACGCACTGTGCCGGCGGTTCAACATTGATTTATCGGAACGCAGTTTTCACGGAGCGCTTCTTGATGCGCAATTATTGTCCGATGTTTATTTGGAATTAATTGGCGGGCGTCAACATGGTTTGGGTTTGGGGCAAACCAGAAATACTTCTGGCGATGATATGTTTGCATCACAACCCACACCACAAACGCGCGTGGCGCGCCCGGCGCGGCTTTTCCCTGTGGCACAAGACGAGCTTGCGGCACACCAAGAGATGCGCCGTAAACTTAAGAATCCCGTATGGGAAAAAGCCTAACCTGCGGCAACGTTCTCGGTCGTGGTGTCACCCTTTCCAAAGCGCGCCATATACATGCTTTGAAAATCAACCGGGTTGAGCATGAGGGGTGGAAATCCACCTTCTTGCGTCACATTTGCCAAAATTTTCCGCGCAAAGGGAAACATCAATTTTGGAACCTCGATTAACAACAAGGGATGATGATGCTCTTCGGGAACTTGTGGCAAGCTGACGGCCGCGGCATAGAGCAAATCAACAATGAATAAAACTTCGTTTGATCGTTCCGCTTTTGCGGTTAAGCGCAAATTGACCTCATAAAGTTTTTTGATCACCTCATCGGTCACGGGTTGTGCGTCAAGATTGATTTGAATATCCATCTTTGGCGGCTCGCCCCCCGCTTTTAACCCGTGCGGCGCAATCGGGTTTTCAAAGGAGAGATCTTTTATATATTGCGCATGAACATTAATCGACAAATGGGGTGTCGGGCTTGGCTCATTTATGTTTTTTGGCATATCTTGGGGCATGGCACATCCTTTTTGTTTCGCAAGATAAGACGCAAAAACATTGTTTTGCAAGCGAAATGATCTATAGTGAAAGAACCACGCGTGGAGAAAGTCTCATGACGACTGAATTGCTTATTTATGCCTTAATTGCCGGTGTGCTTGTTTTCTGGTTGCGCAACACATTGGGCACGACCCATGGCGAAGAACGCCAACGCCCAAACCCGTTGGAGCAAATCTTAAAAGACCAAGCGGAGCATCAGCAAACGCCAGAGCAACAGCCCGACCGCGTCTTTGATATCGGTATGGGTTTGGGAAAAGAGAAATCCGTGAATCTTCAGATTAATGATGACCCGTTGAAAGGTTTGAAAATTCTTAATGACGATGTCCGGCAAAGTTTGCGTGACATCATGCGTGCAGATTCAAGTTTTGATCCCAAAAAATTCGAAAGTGGCGCGCGCGACGCCTTTGCAATTATTGTCGAAGCCTTTGCACGTGGTGATTCCGACACGCTTTCTGATCTTTTGGCACCCAATGTCTTTGCCACCTTTGCGCGTGTGATTGAAGATCGTCATGCACGCGGCGAAACCGTTTCAACCGATGTGCATGCGGTGCGCGATGTTGAATTTATCGAAGCGCGCTTGGCGGCGCGGGATGTTTCAATTGCATTGCGGATTACGGCTGAAGAAAGTTGCGTCATACGTGATCGTGAAAATAAAATCATTTCAGGCCACCCAGATAAAATTTACACCATGGTGGATGTCTGGGTATTTGGCCGCGAAATCGGAAGCCGCGACCCGACATGGCTTTTGATGGAAACCCGCGATGATCATCAAGAAGATTTCAAAACCCCTGTGCCTGAGGCAAAAGGATGAAAGTGTCTTATATTGGGTTTTTGGTGATGGTTTTCTCACTGATGACGGGGTGTGCAATGGTGGAGCCAGTGAAGAAACAATCTTCAACAGACCGTATTGTTTTTGAGAAGAAAGATTTTTCATTTTTGCCCAATTGGCAAAAGGATGATCCCGCTCAGGCTTTGGGCGCGTTTTCAAAATCATGCGCACGTATCATGAAATCAAATCCCGATAATTCCTTCCACAAAGATGGATGGGGTGGGCGTATGCAGGATTGGCAAACTGTGTGCCGGAAACTCCCTTCCGCACCCGATGCACAATCCGCGCGCCAATTTTTTGAAACAAATTTTGATGTTTATGCTGTCACTAATGATGGGAACCCGGATGGGTTGTTTACGGGTTATTTTGAAAGCTCGCTCAACGGGTCCTTGACGCGTCAGGGAAATTTTCAAATTCCGTTGCGCGCACGCCCTGATGATTTGGTCATGGTTGATTTGGGCGAATTTCGGGATGAGTTGAAAGGCCAGCGCATTGCGGGGCGCGTGAAGGAAGGGCGATTGCGTCCTTACGAAGATCGCGCCGCGATTGAGGACGGGAAATTGCCGCAAGATCAAGATAGAGTAATTTTATACACGGATGATGCGGTGGGGGCTTTCTTCATGGAGATTCAAGGGTCGGGCATTGTGACCTTGCCGGATGGTTCTCTAAAGCGTCTTGGGTTTGATGGTCAAAATGGCCATGTTTACACGGCAATTGGCAAAGAGTTGGTTGCACGCGGTCATCTTAAAAAAGACAATGTTTCGATGCAAACCATCACCAGTTGGTTGAAAGCAAATCCGGTCGAAGGGCGCGAGGTGATGCGCACCAACCGTTCTTACGTTTTCTTTCGCACCATTGACGGGGATGGGCCAATTGGTGGCGAAGGGGTTGCCTTAACCCCGCACCGTTCCCTTGCCGTTGATCGCAGTCTTATTGCTTATGGCGCGCCGCTTTATGTTGATGTGGCGGGTATTGAAAAATCAGATCCACCCATTCAACGCATGATGATTGCACAAGATACGGGTGGCGCCATTCGTGGACCCGTCAGAGGCGATGTGTTTTGGGGATATGGGGAGACGGCCGCGCACAAAGCCGGGCTTATGCAGTCGCGCGGGCGTTACTGGATTCTGGTTCCTCGCGGTGTTGGTATGCAATAAGCGCGCTGAGTAAGAACAAAAACGCAATCAGCCACGACGACCATAACGACCACGAAACCATTAAATAAACCATCACACCGCAAAACGTGACAAAGGGTAACGCACGTGCGCTACGGCTAAGTTTTGTGAGCATCGTGTAAATAATTGCAAGCAACCCAAGAGCAAAAGCAACGCCAATCACACCAAGCTCAATCCACAATTGAAGGGATATATTGTGCGGATGTAAAACGTGATTAACCCGAAAATATGTTTTGCTTGAATCAAAATCAACAATCGAGCGTGTGGCATCAATGCCAAAACCTGTCCACGGATCTTCCATGATACGCCGCGCAATAAAATCCCAAATCTCTAAACGCTGAGGGATGGACGCTTGCCAGATAACAGACTCGGAATCATGTGCCGGCACATCAACCCAACCATATAAAACAGGCGCAATCCACGGCATTAAAATCATCACCGCGGTTAAAGATATAAAAACAGTGCGCAAGGTCAGGGTTTGCAAGAATGATAAAGACCCGACTGCGGCCATGCTCATGATGAGCAGGCTTAATTTGGTTGCTTGGTTATCGCTGAAGATAAAAATGACGCCGCAAAGAAAAATAAAATACCCCACCAAGGCGTAATTTTTTGCGCGAAAGCTTAAAGTGATAAAAAGAGGGCACAGCAAGACAAAAACCGCAACAGATTTGCTGATGATCGGTAAAAA
>JAIXWE010000081.1 GCA_027482195.1 Alphaproteobacteria bacterium
ATCCTAAAATTTTATCAAGACGCGCGCGCTCCACATTCAAAATTTTTCCGCGCAAGGGTAAAATCGCTTGGTTCTTCCGATGGCGCGCTTGCTTGGCGGAACCTCCGGCCGAATCCCCTTCCACAATAAATAATTCCGATAAGGCCGGGTCACGCTCTTGGCAATCTGCCAATTTACCCGGCAAGTTCGAAATATCCATCACACCTTTGCGACGCGAAAGTTCGCGCGCCTTACGTGCGGCTTCACGCGCCGTTGCGGCTTCGATAATTTTGCCGACAATCTTTTTCGCCTCGGTCGGGTGCTCTTCAAACCATGTACCCAAACCATCGGCAATGGCTTGCTCAACAACCGGGCGCACTTCTGAAGACACTAATTTATCTTTGGTTTGTGAAGAAAATTTAGGATCCGGGACCTTAACAGATAAAACACACGTCAAACCTTCGCGCATATCTTCGCCGGTTAAGGTGAGATCTTTATTCTTTTTATTCAAAACATTTTCATCGGCATATTTGGTAATGAGGCGCGTCAACGCTCCACGAAATCCGGCCAAATGTGTACCACCATCACGTTGTGGTATGTTATTGGTAAAACACAACATCGTTTCGTGATAGGAATCCGTCCATTCCAAAGCGGCCTCAACAACAATTGGGCCATCTTTTGAAACGACAGAAATACACGGCTTGATCAAGGATGTTTTATTACGGTCAAGATATTCCACAAAACTTTCGATTCCGCCTTCGAAATATAAACGCACTTCGCGCGGCTCATCACCGCGCAAATCGGTGAGGTAAATATTGACGCCGGAATTTAAAAAAGCCAACTCGCGCAAACGATCTTGAAGCGTTGAAAAATCAAAATCTGTTTTGGTGAAGGTTACGGGGCTTGGAAGAAATGTAACTTCCGTGCCATTGCGGCCCGCATGCGGTTTGATTGCCTTCAGCGGTGCCTCGGGTTCGCCATTGCGAAAACGAATAAACCATTCTTGCCCCTCGCGCCACACGCGCAAATCCAAATGCTCCGACAACGCATTAACAACGGACACACCAACACCGTGCAACCCACCCGAAACTTTGTATGAATTTTGATCAAATTTTCCGCCGGCGTGCAACTTGGTCATGATGACCTCGGCTGCGGAAACACCTTCTTCAGTGTGAATATCAACCGGAATACCGCGCCCATTATCACGCACGGTCACGGATCCATCCTTGTTGAGAATAACATCAACACGGTCACAATGCCCGGCCAAGGATTCGTCGATTGCGTTATCAACCACCTCATACACCATGTGATGCAAACCGGTGCCATCATCCGTGTCACCGATATACATACCGGGGCGTTTGCGAACCGCATCAAGGCCGCGCAAAACTTTGATGGAGTCTGCGCCATAAGATTGGGCTGCATCATTCGGTGGATTCATGGCTTTCGCCGCCGCATCAGACATCGGAATAAACCTTTAATTTCAAGATGTTTTGAGTGATAAATAGTTATAACAGGTTGTGGTTTTTTTACCAGTTTTTTATGCAGATTTTATGCTTTTTTGGTCAGAAAAATCAGAGGAAATTTGGCCGTTTTCCACGCGCCAAAACTGGCCATTTTGCAAGGAGTGAAAGCCCGCATTTTCTGTGGCGGTGATAAAAACCTGGCCACCCAAATCCATCAGAACCGCCAATAGATCAGTGCGCCTCCCCTCATCCAAATGGGCCATAATTTCATCCAGTAATAAAATCGGCACACGCCCCAATTCCGCCTTCATCAAAATAGCGTGGGAAAGAATAATCCCAATCAATAAGGCTTTTTGTTCCCCCGTCGAACACGCAGCCGCCGGCATATTTGTGACGCGAAAAACAACTTTTAAATCGGAACGATGTATGCCGTGATGTGTAACACCGTCTTCGGAATCGGCCAAGCGCGCGGAAGATAAAAGATCCCGAAATTCCTGTTCGGCTTGGGCGGCGGTGTTGATCTGCAAACTTTGCTCAACGGATCCCATCATGGATAAATGCGCGTGCGGGAATCCGTGAGAAATGCCGCGCTCTTGTGCGTGGGAAAGCCGCATCACCACATCGTTACGTGCGGCCGCAATCGCCACACCCGATTCCGCCATTTGCATTTCCAAAGCATGAAGCCATGTTGGGTCAAAGCGCTTTTCTTTCAGCAATTTCAAGCGTTCTTGCATCGCACGTTCATAACGCGTAATGCGCCCTGCATGGCTGGGGTCATACGTGAACACAAGGCGATCGAGAAATTTTCGCCGCACCGATGCCCCATCTAAAAACAAACGATCCATCTGGGGGGTCAGCCACAAGCACGCCACGTAATCTGCAAGCTCCGCTTGGGATTTGGCTGTGACACCTTGAATGCGGGTCACACGTTTTGATTTATGCGCATCACGCCCCGTGCCAATTTGGATAACACCAAAATCAGTTTGCACCTGCGCCGACACCGCCCATAAAGATGAAGAATGATCACGATTTTGAATCTCACTCATCTCGGCCGTGCGCAAACCCCGCCCGGGTGTGAGCAATGAAACAGCCTCGAGGATGTTGGTTTTACCAGATCCGTTCGGCCCCGTGAGAATAACAAAATGAGGGTCAAGCGCGTCAAGTCGCGCATGCGCGTAATTTCGAAATGCGCTTAACGATAAAGCCGTAAGAGAGGCCACGATTGTGTGATTGCCGGTTAGACGCGAAGCGGCATCAGAACATAAAGCGCGCTTGGGTCGCTTGTATCCTGAATGATGGTCGGAGCGGATGGATCCGACATGCTCATGCGACATCCCTCGCCTTCAACTTGCGAGGTGATATCTAATAAATAGCGCGCGTTAAAACCAATTTCCATCGGATCTGCTTCGGAGCGCACTTCAATATCTTCCTTCGCACTTCCCGCATCGGGTGAGTTGGCGGACAGCGTCAGAGTGTGGCCGTTCAATGTAATTTTGACCGCACGTGATTTTCCGTCCGAAATCGTTGACACGCGGTCAATCGCGCCAGAGAAAACTTTTGGATCAACTTCGATAATCTTATCATTGCCGGATGGAATGACGCGCTGGTAATCCGGGAATGTGCCATCAATTAATTTTGAGGTCAGAATAATATGATCAAATGCAAAGGTGATTTTATTTTCCGACAATGACACACGAATTGTGTCTGCGGCCTCGTCCAATAATTTGCGCAATTCCAACACCGTCTTGCGCGGCATGATCACACCGGGCATTTCTTGCGCACCCTCGGGAAGGGGCATTTGAAAACGCGCAAGACGATGTCCGTCGGTGGCCACCGCCCGCAATAACGGCACGCCGTCCGCTTCGGTTGCATGAATGTAAATTCCGTTG
>JAIXWE010000017.1 GCA_027482195.1 Alphaproteobacteria bacterium
CCACAAGCCGCGGTCATAAGTGCCAAGGCGGATGTAAAAGCAAGCTTCATTTTATGAGACATTGTAACCCTCTTTTATGTATGTTTTATACAATTAACATAATGTTTAAACAGATAAAATGCAAGCTTTTTTTGCGAAACATGGTAAAAGACGATCTAAGTCAATCAGTTAAAGGATATTTTTATGGATTTAAGTAAGATAAAAACCGGTGAAAATCCCCCTTGGGATGTGAATGTGATCATCGAAAACCCCATGGGCGGCGTTCCGGTTAAATATGAGTTAGATAAAGATTCCGGCCTCATGTTCGTGGACCGCTTCCTTCACACATCCATGCATTACCCGGGAAATTACGGATTTATTCCGCACACGCTTTCCGGGGATGGTGACCCGGTGGATGTTTTGGTGCTCTCCTCCGTGCCCGTCATGCCGGGGGCCGTGTTGCGCTCCCGCCCCGTTGGGGTTTTGATGATGGAAGATGATAAAGGGATTGATGAAAAAATCCTCGCTGTGCCCGTGCCGAAGCTTTATCCCTATCATGATAACATCGTCAATCTTGAAGATATTCGCCCCATTTTGCGGGATCAGATTGAGCATTTCTTCACCCACTATAAAGACCTTGAAAAAGGCAAGTGGTCGAAAGTGATGGGATGGAAGAATGCCGACATGGCCGCCCAAATGATCCAAGAAGGCTTAGAGCGCGCACAACAATAACGAAAAAGAATATATACAAAGCCCAACAAAAAACCCCGCAGTGATGCGGGGTTTCTCGTAATCAAATCACAAATCTGTTACTGCAAGATACGAATGTACAAGGAACAGTTTGGTGTAATATCAGCAGAGTTATAAACCCCGGTCGCCGCCGCTGCGCTCACGCAGTTGGTTGCACCCGTTGCACCAGCTGTACCAGCAGCCAAGACGTTACCCGTGTTTGGAGCGCCGTCATCAAGCTTGGTATCTACACGTGATGCAATTGATGGGGTCAAGCTTAAGCCACCCGCAGCCGTTGCAGCAAATGTTGCTGTTGTGTTGATGTTCATCGCCAAAAGATATGTTCCGGCGCGGCCTGTTGCGGTTGCTGTACGTGCGACCAAGTTTCCGGTCGTGTTGTAACCTGCACGGATACCAGAAACCAAGCTTCCACCACCAATATCAAAGTTATAGGTGTAACGTGGGTCAGCAGTTGGCGCGTTACCAGATGGCAAAACAGTGACGCCATTCAGCAATTCTGCTGCGGCCAACTGTTGCATCGCTTGGGAACCATCGGTTGCACCGATTGTCGCAACTGCGGCGCTGGCATCAAGATCTAAACGACCGTTACCACGTACGACACCGGCTGGTGCTGCTGCACCACATGCGGTTGTTGTTGCGCAGTTTGGCAAACGTGCATCTGGCTGAGCTAAGTCACCAGGAATTGCACCGTAAGAGTCTTGGAAGGTCAACATCGCTGTTTCAATCGCCTTCATTCCCGAGATAGTTTGGGAAACACGGGCGTTGTTGATCAGTTCTTGGCCTTTCAAGACCCCACCGATCAAAATACCGATAATGATCATAACGATAGCAAGTTCGACGAGAGTAAAACCCCCTTCGTTCTTACGGGCTTGTAGATTAGGCATGTAGTTCTCCTATTGTAAGTGGCAAGGTTAAGTTTGTCGTCCCCCCTGAAGAAAGACCCAAACATCATACACGAATCACCCGAAAATGCTAGCGTGCACATCTCCAGAATGGACCATAACGCCTTAACGAAAGGTTGATTTTGTGACTTTTTTCAATCACTTCGACAAAATAAGAAGTCAATCCGTCATTCTGGTTTATATAAGGATTTGCTGTTGCGGAATTCTGACGGATTTTTGCCCGTGACCTCCTTAAAAACCCGGTTGAAAGAAGCGATGGAGCTGAACCCCGCCGCTTCGGCGATCACCGTAATTGGCTCATTTGTATCGGCCAGAAGATGGCACGCATCCTTGACCCGCAATTCATTCAAAAGCTGAGGGACTGATTTTTGAAAATAAACATTCACAATGCGTGATACGGCCGACTCCGGCAAATCCAACTCCCGCGCCAACATCTTTCGCGAATAACTTGGCTCCTGATAAACCTTGTCCAAAGAGAGGAGATTTTCAATTTTTTGGGCATTCTCAATTTCAAATGCTGTCAAAGCCGTTGGCTCATCCGGTGTTTTACGGCTTGTTGTTAAAACGGGCGTATCATAAAGGCGAAACAAACTTGTCATGCTCAGGTAAACCAAACTCAGGCCTAAAATAACCCGCAACAATTCAGAGTCAGAGCGCGTGATCACATTCGCGGCATCAAACAAAAAGACCAAAAGTAAAATAGCAACAATCAAGATAATCGATAACGCCAACCAATAGCGCGCCTGGCCCAAAATATCAGCAGAGTAAGTTTGCACAATCAAATGGCGTTTGAACCACAAGGACAACAAAGCGGCCGCACCAAAAATCGCCGCCGCGATGGAAAGAGCATCAAGCCGCGCTTCTGGCTTGCATAATTGTGTGAAGTCACAATTATTTTCAAAAGACCCGATCCCCCACCCGATCATGAAGGTAACAACAGGTGCACAAATAAGAAATATTTTGCTACGTGTGACGGGCGTTCCCATGAGATCGCGCAAAAGAAACACGCACAAAAATGGTAATGTAATCCACAATGCTTCTGCCAAGAATGGGAAGAATGGAAAGGATTCAAAACTGCGTGACAACGCCAATGCGGCGAACCCCACGAATAAACATCCAAAAAATAAAACAACAAGAAATCGTTTTGTCGCCGCGCGCGGACGCAACATGACGGCCACACATATATATAAAGACTGCGCCGCACCGATGATGGCCAACAGCTCGGTAAAGCTCAGCTGAAGCATTCCATTCATCCTTTACGATGTGGGTTTCTGGCAGAGCGGATTCACACGCGCCTCGGCAGGTGTGAGAATTTTTGTACAAATATTCTCAACCATCCAATTCACTTCGTTGGGGTGAAGGTCTTGCGCGCTTGATTTCAAAATCTCAACAAACAAATCATATGCCACTTGCTTATCCCCCATATCAAGAGAGATAAAAGCCGGCATATTTAAAACCCACGCCGGCATACCCGGTTGGTACATATCTTTTAATTTATAGGAGATACGCAACGCTTCTTGTTTATCTTCTAATTTGTGGCGCGCAAGGTAAACCGCTTGCACCAACCACCGCCATTTCTGACCCTCGGGGCGCGCACCAACCTCTTCCAAATAAGAGATTAAATAAGGAATGTGTTCTTTTGGATTTTGCGTGGCCGAGAAATAGAACGCTACCAACATGGGCACCGAATCTGAATATGGATCCATTTTATCCAACAAGAAAAACCAACGATTTAATTCGGCGTAATTATAATTTTTCAACGGCTGGGTTTCAAAACCGATATTGCCAAAATTTTGCAATCCCAACGCCCATGAACGATATGCAAAACTGCGATCCCCAAGGAATGATAACAATAATCCATTTTCTGTTGGCGCATTCGGCACATTGATCCATTTTGGATAAAGGCGATGTGTGGCCCACCAATAAGCCACATTCAAAATCAACACCACAAGAAAAACAGCGTAAATTTTAAGCCGCGCGCGCTCTTGTGGTTGTACGAAACGCATTCTCAAAACTCCCGCCGCACAAGATCAATGACCGTGGCGGTGATCACCAATGATAAGAACACAAAACCTTGTGCAGCAATCATCGCGTAATCACGTAATAAATCGGCTCCGGCTCCGTACAACAACCATGATGTTTGCGCCAATAAATCAAAGCGCGGTGTGACCATGGAAATCATTTTCATGATCGCGGCCAAAAGATGAAAACCGGGAATATCGCCTGTTGGAAAATAAATCACACCCAAAATTTGCCCCATCAAACGACCCAACACATAAAAACCTGCCGTTGCAAGCCCTGCCGATACGGGGCTTGAAAGAACCATGGCAAAAAAGAATGCAAGATTGGCAAGGATAACAAATTCCACCACTACACCCGTGGCCCATAACAAAGCCCCATCAACTTTGCCAACATCCATCGCAAAGGACACAACCCCAACCCCCAAGGTAACCGCAATGCCACCCGCCAAAAGTGTGAAAGCAAAAGAATGACTTAAGACAAAAGAAAGCCGCGATATGGGACGCGTTAAAAGATAATCAACATCGCGCGCATCAAACGAACGGCGCACGAAAAAAACCACAAACAAAATAAGACCCGCCAATCCCAAAAGCCGCAAGCCACCCGCCATAAAAACTAATGAAAATTGATCTTGTTCGGTTATCGCCGCAGAGGCCGATAAAATAGAAAGGCTGACCCCGACGATCATCCCAACCAAAACCGCAAGATAAACTTTATCGCGCAATGCCCCTTTCAGAACATAGCGTGCCAGAGATAGCGAGATCATCCTCTGCTCCTTTTGAATTTAAAATTACATGCGGAAAGGACGGCGATCTTGTCCATAAACACGATACAATTCACGATCCGTGTTGTGAATTGTATCACCGCCCGAATTTAAAATGGTGGCCTTGATAAAGATCACCAATTCGGTTTTACGCACCTGATCCGCTTGGTTACGGAATAATGCGCCTACAATCGGCACCTCCCCCGCAACCGGCACGGCGCGTTGTGTTCCCGTACCGCGATCTTCCAACAAACCACCCATCACAAGTGTCTCTTGAGATTTCATCCGCACAACGGAATCCATTTCTTTGACATTCACAATCGGCACTTGGTTACTCACCCCAGCCGGAACGGGAACACCCGCTTGGGCAAACTGAATGGGAATAATCGGGTCATTCACAAAACCGGTCACGCGTGACACAGTTGGGCGAATTTGCATTGAAATTGTGTTGGTGTCGGTGTCAACAGAGGGAAGAACATTGATGAGCACCCCTTCCGGAACGTTACGCACTTCCGATGTAAAATTGGTTGTCGCCGGGTTGGTGGTTGTTCCAGATTCACGTTCGGATCTGATTTGAAAGTAAACACGGTTTTGTGCGACGTTCAAAACAGCTGGTTGGTTATTCAAAACGGTTAAGCGTGGTGATGCCAAGGCCCGCGTGGTTCCAAAACGTGATAGGGCGGTAATCGCGGCATCAAAATTCCCTTGGCTAAACTCAGCACTCAAGGCTGTTGGCTCAGCCGGTGTCAGAGACGGAGCGGCGCCGTTAAAGCTTAAGCTTCGCAGACCTAAAAACGAACTGGAAATCAAATTCCAATCAATCCCGGCGGAGAATTCATCATTCAATTCAACTTCAAGAACTTTGGCTTCGATCAAAACTTGCTGGCTTGATGTTTTTTCCAATTTCTCAAGATATTCTTGCACGCGTCTGTGAATACGCTCACTTGCAAAGACGGTCACAAGACCAGCTTGCTTGTTAATCGCAAAGGACGGTTTGAAATTCACTTCATTTTGATTAGCGGACTGGGTTCCTTCAACGGTGGGAAGTGATTGAACCTGAAGCACTGTTTCTTGTGGCGTTGCGGTTGTCGGGACGGGCTGGGTTGTACCGGCTTGTTGCGCTTGCGCCGGAGCGGGAATGGCTTGTGTTGGCGCGTTCGGATCCACATTTAATGGAGCCGCAGCAGCTTGTTGAGCTTGCGCAGGGTCAGCAACACTGGGTTCAATTTGCGGGAAAGATCCGGATTGTTTGATCTGTGTTGTTCCACCCGCTTGTGGCGCAATATTAGCGGGAGCTGTTCCTTGAAGTGCGGCTTCATCAAGGGGCGGCACAGGCGGCAAGGCGGAAGCCGTCGACACCGAGATCGCCGGATCCGTATCCGTTCTCAAAGAAGTCAGTGACGCGTTTGAATCAAGAATTTGTTTTAAGTTTGTATCAAGCTCCGCCCAGAAATCAGATGTTGATTTACTATCAATCTTAAATTCTGAACCAGTGGTGGTCTCCGCGGTGCTTCCAGACTCACCGCCCTCACCACCTCCGCCGCCTGATCCACCGACGGTGACGTTTGTATTAATACTTGATGTATTTTCACGGACAAAACTCAAATAACCAACTTTGTAAGTTTTCGTGTAAGGGGTATCGAGCTCAACCCGCAAAATATCATTATCAAAGTTATATCTTAAACCGGCAATGTCACATAATTGTTCAATCACAACATCAAACGGGCGATTGCGCGCCGTAAAAATCACCGAACCGGTAATGCGTGGATCAAGTTGCACATCGTAATTTGCTTGCTTTGCAAGCTCAAACAACGCATCGCGCAGCGGAATGGTTTGGTTAATTGAGATCGACACCAGCGGCATCGCCTTCATGTTATCAGAACCATCAGCAACATAAGGTTGGAGTGCGGGCACATCTTGCGCGGCCGCCTTATCATCAAGGGGAACTTCGCGGGGTGCGAGATAATCACGGTAATCTTGAATATTTTGGTTCGTGTCGCGATCAGCCTTCAGATAATTTTCCGTCAAGGCACAACCCGATACAGCGAGCAAAGCGCATATTGCGATGGTGGGGAAAATTTTGGAACGTACAGTGAGCTTGGTCATAGAGTAATATCCGCGCTTTGGTCAAAGGTCAGAAGTGTCGAATCAATTCTTTATTTTTACGACAAAAGTCACGAAAAGATAAGGGCAAAAATGCGTTATTCAGAGATCGCAAGATTGGTTGTATCAAGTTGCGCCAAAATTTCTGGCCCACCTTGTGGCCCGCCGCCCAATTTGACTTTCTTTAGCTTTAAACGTAAATCGCCCGGCATATCCGATTGGGCAATGGCCGTGTCTTCGGTAATCAGCCCCCGTGCAAATAAATGAAGGAGCGATTGGTCAAAGCTGCACATGCCGATATTTTGATTGGACTCAATAATATCCCGTATTTTGGAAATACGCCCCTCAAGGATCAATTCGCGAATATGCCCCTCGTTCAACATCACCTCAAGTGCCACGGTAAGACCAGAGGGAAGTGCGGGAACAAGACGTTGCGAGACAATCGCACGTAAATTTGTCGCAAGGTTTAAACGAATTTGCGAATGAAATTCTTCGGGGAAGAAATTCACAATACGTTCAATGGCTTGATAGGCGTTGTTCGTGTGAATTGTTGCCAAGCATAAATGCCCTGTCTCGGCCGCGGTTAAGGCTTGCTCCATCACCTCACGATCTCGAATCTCACCAACCAGAATAACATCCGGGCGTTGGCGCAACGCATTTTTGAGGGCAATCGCATAACTATCTGTATCAACACCGATTTCACGTTGTGTGATCACGGATTTTTTATGTTCGTGGTAGTATTCAATCGGGTCTTCGATGGTGATGATATGCCCTTGCTCATTCTGGTTACGAAAATCAATCATCGAAGCCAAGGTGGTGGATTTGCCCGAACCGGTCATACCGGTCACCAAAATAAGCCCCCGCTTTATCAATGATAATTTACGGAACATGGGCGGCAGGTTTAATTCCTCAAAAGCCGGAATTTTTGAAATAATGCGGCGAATGACCAAAGCCGGATGATGGCGTTGCTGCATAATATTAATCCGGAAACGGCCAAATTCATTCATATCAAGGGCGGTATTTAATTCCATCCGCGCTTCGAAATCGCGCCGTTGGCGATTTGTCAAAACGATATTGAGGATATCGTCCAAATCCGAAGCTTCGAGAGGCTTGTTGTGAATAGGTTCCAATGTGTCATTCACGCGCAACATTGGTGGCGATCCGAATGTTAAATATAAATCGGTTGCGGAACGCTCCGTCATTGATGTCAGGTAATTAAAAACAAGTGGAACGGTCAAAACGCGTAGCCTTCTTCTGTTTTCTTCGGATCGGGAACATCTTTTGCCTGTCCCGCTTTTGCCATACGGAGACCGCCCAAGGCGGATGTTGTGTAACCCTCTTGTCCGGGCGCCGCCCCAGCCTTTGGTGAGTTTTCTTCATCGGACGATTTTAATGTGGCCAAACGTGCGGTTTCTTCGTCAATGACACCTTGCTCCAAAAGATTCATGACAGAATCTTCCATGGTCGTCATGCCGTAGCGCGATCCTGTCTGCATCATCGAATAAATTTGTGGAATCTGGTTCTCACGAATTAAGTTTCGCACCGCCCCCGTGCCCACCAAAATCTCAAACGCACCCACACGCCCTTTCCCGCCCGTGCGGCGCAAAAGCTGTTGTGCGATAACACCTTGAATCGAGCTTGACAGCATGGCGCGTACCATTTCTTTATCCCCCGTGGGAAACACGTCAATAATACGGTCAATCGTTTTCGAGGCGGAGTTTGAGTGAAGCGTTCCAAACACAAGGTGCCCCGTTTCAGCCGCGGTTAAAGCCAAACCAATTGTTTCATAATCGCGCATCTCCCCCACCAAAATCACGTCCGGGTCTTCACGCAAGGCGCTTTTCAAAGCTTTGGCAAAAGATTTGGTATCGGTTCCCAATTCACGGTGATTGATCAACGCTTTTTTAGATGGATGATAAAATTCAACTGGGTCTTCGATGGTCAAAATATGTTTATTTGTATTCTCATTAATATGATTGATGATCGAAGCCAAAGTCGTTGACTTCCCCGATCCTGTTGGGCCGGTGACCAAAACAATTCCCTTTTCCAATTCGGCGAAACGTTTCATGACGGGGGGCAATTCCAATTCTTCCATCGTCGGCACGACCGAAGGAATGGTTCGAAACACGGCGGCCGCACCCTGGCGGTTTGTGAACGCGTTGACACGAAAACGCGCCTTCTCACCAAATGAAATCGCAAAATCGATTTCCAAATTCTTTTCATACTCGGCGCGTTGATCATCCGTCATGATCGAATACAACATGCCGCGAATTGTGTCAGATGTCAGATTATCCGCCTTAATGCGTTTCAGTTGCCCAAAGACACGAACAATCGGCGGGTTTGGCGCGCTTAAATGTAAGTCTGACGCGCTGTTTTGCATAACGAATGCGAGTAATTGGGTAATATCCATGGGCGCTCCCTCCTGAAGAACTCAGGCTCCTTCCAGTATTAACTGACAAAAGCAAACAGAACGTAAAAAACCAGACATAAAAGACACAAAAAACTACTTATTATCAGGGTAGCACTGGGGCGATGGCCTTGAAAGACCAGAAACAAGCTTGAAAACCAGAAACCAAGCCCCGCCAGAATAATCAAAACACTGCATTCCCACCCCAAAAGCACCCACGTCAAAACCGCCAAAGCGACACACGCAATTTCAACCAACGGATAAAAAGGCGAAAGTCGCGTGGCGCAATACCGGCACCGCCCACGCAACGCAATCCAAGATAAAAGCGGGATCAAATCCCAAAATCCCAAAACATGGTGACAATGCGGGCACGCCGAACGCGACGCAGAACCTGTGGAGTCTTTAATCCATGATTGGCCTTTTTTTTCGCGGTCAATAATCGCGGTGGCGAAACTCCCGACGCAAGATCCGGCCATGATGACCGCAAGAAATTGAATCAAGAAAGAAACCGGGTCAGATGATTCAAAAGATACCATTAATTGCCGCGCAGCCGCGCCAAACGATCATAAACTTGGTCACGTGAAAACGCGCGGCCGGTGCCGTATATCGCATCGACCTCTAATGCCTTCTCGTAAAAACTGACTGCTTGTTGACGTTGCCCGGCGCGATCCGCAAGCACCGCCATGTTAAAAAGATGCAACGGATTTTGCGGTTGCAATTGCGCAGCCAAACCCAAATAACGCAACGCGGAATCTAAGTTCCCCGCATCTGCATAGGCCACACCAAGTTGCGCGGCAATTGGCGCGCTGTTTGGGTAGCGTTCCCGCAAATCCAACAAACGTTGTAACGCCACCGCCGGAAATTCTTTGCGGATCAAGCCCATCAAATTGACGGTTGCTTCGACATTATTGGGATCAAGACGCAAAAGCTCCTCATACCCACTCACGGCCGCCTCAATTTCGCCCATTTTTTGCAAGGTCAAAGAACGTCCCATCAAAATACGGCCATCACGTGGGTTCATGCGATAAAGCGTGTTGTAAATTTCAAGTGCAGCGTCAAGACGTCCCAATTTCAATGCGCGTGATCCTGCAACAAGTTGCGATTCAATGCGCCCGGTTTCGGGACTTTTTTCAAGAACGACGCCTTCGGGTGTGCTTGAATCTTTTTGTACAATAATAATGCTCTCACCCGGTGCGATATTGGGGTTGATACTTGGTGGTGGAATATCACGCAAAGCCTTGCCGGGGGGTGAGTCAAAATAAGTCAGTTTTTCTTCTTCTTTTTTATCTTCTTTTGGTGCTTCTTTTTTATCTTCTTTTTGCACTGAGGCTTTTTCTTTTTCTGACGCTTGCGTCACAGAAGGCGTTGGCAAAGCTTCATCCACCAAAGCTGTTTTCTCAGTGAGTGTTTTTTCTTGCGATGTTGTCTTTAACGCCTCTTGATCGGGCGGTGTCGGAGTCTCAACCTTTTCTTCTACTTTTTCTTCCGTTTTTTCTTCTGTCTTTGTTTCCGCAGGAGCAACAGGTTTCAAATTCGCTTCTGCTAAAACCTCAGGCGGTGATGGATCATCTTCTTTTTTCTCCTCCGCCACCGTTGGCGCGGCTTGTGCGTCAGATGCCTGCGCTGTCTCAACAGGCTGGGGTGATGGAGTTTCTAAAGCCGTCGCCGCACTTGGCTCTGGCACTTGTGAAGATGTATCCGTGGGCGCAGGTACAGGCGACATATCCGCCGCTTGCGCCGCATCAACTGGCGGGACCGTCTCGGGCGGCACATCAACCGCAGCCGGAGCATCTGGCGTTATGGGCGCAGTAGGGTCAGTCGGCGCAACATTTGCTTGTTCCGCCGTCACATCTGTTGGTGTTGGTGTTGATGGTTGTGTGGCATCAACCGGCATTGATGACGGCTCAGGAGGCGCTGTTGGAACCGAAGCTGATTCAACAGGTGGTGTTAAGCTCGCAATTTCTGCAAGCGGCAAGGCCCCCGGTTTCATGAAAAACATATACCCGGCCCCGCCCGCAATCGCAATCGCCACAACGCCCGCCAACAATGTTACCATGGATGATGATTTTTTCCTTTGCGGTTCAGGCGCAAAAATGCCGTCATCACTGTCATCAAAATCCGGCAGATCGTTCAGATCATCAAAATCTGCATCCAAATCATCCCCGTTGCGATTATTTGAATCCATCATCATTCTATCTCTCCCTTACCCTTACGCCGCTTTTGTTGTTGCATAATCTGTTTTTACAATCGCCATAAAGGCCCGCTCTAAACTTTGTTCGTTCATTTGCTCGCGCAATGCGGTTGGCGTTCCCAAAAATCGTTTGATCCCGCCATGAATAACGCAAACACGATCGCAAATTTCATCCATATCTGCCAAAATATGGCTGCTTAAAATAATGCTGCGACCTTCGGCTTTCACCTCTAACAACAAATCTTTGACCAAGGCGCGCGCAAGCGGGTCAAGACCCGACATTGGCTCATCAAGAATAAGAAGCGGTGAGCCACTTAAAACCGTGGCAATCAATCCCAATTTTTGCCGCATGCCTTTGGAATATGTTTGCACACGGCGCGATAAAACGGCCGGGTCCAATGCCAAACGGTCACAATATTTTTGCAAAACATCACGGTCATATTTACGCCCGTAAAGAGATGCGGAAAAATCAATAAACTCGCCACCTTTTAAAAACCATGGCGGATCAAATCGCTCCGGCAAATAAGAAAATTTTGCTTTTATATTTTCGTTGCGATTCCCCTCACCAAAGAAAAAAACCTCGCCCGCCTTGGCCGCTTTTAAACCCATTGCCGTTTTGATCAATGTTGTTTTGCCCGCACCATTCACGCCGATTAAACCAAATGTTTCACCCGCCTTCATGTCGAAAGAGACATCATGCAAAACAACCCGCGCTCCATAGGCGGCAAACAAATTCTGAATTTCCATGGCGTTGTTCGGATCACTCATATCTTTGGCTCCCCAGTCGGATCCGGTGTGCTGGTGAGGATATTTTCCGTCTGACCCGGAAGGAAAATTTTGGAATCTAAATTAAACCGTTGATTGGGACGCAAACGAACGGGGAAAACTTGATTGGTGGCGGCATCCAACCAACTTAACTCAACAAATTCACGATAAACGCGCAAATCGGTTGCTTGTGGTGGAATGGTTGTGGGAGTGATGCGTTGTTTATTGAGCCAAATTGTCCAATCATCGGGCGTGATAAAAACAATACCACCCAATTGCAATTCACGCACCGAAGCAACCACGGGACGATTGTTAAAATCAAGCACAACATCATCGGTTGCAAGCGCGCCGGCCTGACGTTCCGCCTCCAATTCCTCTTTGGAAGGAATGCGCGCATTAAAACCTTGGCGCGCCTCACGCAACAACGAATATTGGTTTGATGCAAACATCAATGATGAGATGGATGGTGGAACATAAACATCCTGTGCTAATTTTTGTTTTAATTCTTTTTCAATTGCCGCCAAAATTTGCTGCTCCGGCGTCAATTGCGGCGCCGTTGGCGAAGCGACGGCTTGTGCTTGGGAATCCTGCGCCTCAGGTGCGGGTGTTGGTGCGGGTGTTTGCGCATGCGCATCATGAATGACGAGAAGCGTTGAAAAAATAAGTACAAAAATTGAAAGACGGGTCATGGCGTCGCCCCCGTCACGGCAGCAGGCGCAACCGGTGCATTCGGATCAACGGGTGGGGCCTGTCCGGTTGTTTTCAACATATCTTCATCAATCACGGTGCGTGACGCCATCGTGCGCCACAAGAAACTCATTTCCGCAGAAATCATTTTATTTGGCTGACCCGTTCCAATTTGGCGCAAGGCGGTTGTGGTGACATCTTCGTCGCGGTTGACTTTTAACGAGACCAAATCAATCGCGCCGGGGTAACGCTCAACAACTAATTTGATAAAGTTATAAACATCGACATCATCCAACGCTTCCATGTCAACTTTGACCGGGCTCATAAGAACAACATAATTTGCTTTTGCGGCTTCTGGGTTTTCAATCATATTACCGGCGGATATGGAATAACTGGCTTTCAAAAGACCGGAGATCGTTTGCAATTCATCAAATTTCTTTTGCGCATCAACACGATTTTGATCATTGAAAAATCCCTTGGCTTCAATAATTTTGTAATTACGAAGCTGGTTTTGCAAAAGCGCATATTCCTCTTTCAGTTTGCGAATTTCTTCAATGCGCGTTGTAACTTGTGATTTTAATCCGTTATAGTTTTGCTCAGCCGCCATGCGTTGTGGCGCAACAACATATGTCGTATAGCCCCATGCCGCCCCGACCAAGGCAAGCAAAGCCACGATCAAAACAATACGGTTAAGTCCCAGGATTTCCTTCATTCGCAAATGTCCTTTGAATTCGTATCTCAGCGGTAAAGCGATTTTCTGGAGCGCGCTGTACTGCCGTTAAACCTGTTTCATCTTTAAACTCTCCCCGGAAGGTGAGATCCATCAAATTTTTTGGAATGCTGATTTGATACTCCGGCAGCGCCGTGCGCAACCTTGATGCAAGATCAATAATCTGCTCATTTCCTTCTTCGGGGCGAATTGTTCCCGGAAAACTAAATTTCAAAGATAAAATTGCTTCGCGCCCCGCAAGTGTGGGCACGGTTCCGTCTGCCGCAGGAGCGACCATCGCCTCACCCGCGACTTGAATCTCAAGATTATCTAATCTTAAAACGCGCAGCTCACGGCTGATCATTTCCAAAACCGGAATTGGATCATAACTGCGTTTTTGAATGTCACCATAAATACTTATCGAGGCGCGGATAAGATTGACATCAATTCCCATCTCTTCTTTGCGCTTTAATTCGTCTTGGTACATTTTTTCAACATCTGCGGCAAAGACATTCAATTTTTTTGTGTCTTCTTGAAGGCCGCGCAACGCCACCACTTGGTCGGCAAGCGTCACCCCCATATATCCAAAACCAGCGGTTAAAAGAAGCATGCCCGCAAAGGCCGCTTTGCGTGGATTTGAAATCTCATTAAATTCGGGCGACGTCATTTTCAATGACATGGTGCGTTTTTTTGCAACCCACGCCACATGAAGCGGATCCGCATAATGCGGATCAACATTGCGGCCGATATTTAAGCGCAATAATTCTCCCGCCCGCGCCAAAGATAACGCCGTGAAGTTACACGGTGTGGTGATCAAATCACCGACCAAATTCGAAAGCTCAGGATTACCGACCATGATGACATCCAACCCATCTTCGGGGCTGTAGCCAAAACGGCTGAGATAGGTGATGGTGCTTTGGAAATCTTGCGCAACATCGCCCGCCCATTGCCCGGGATCAACATCTTCGGGCAAGGCCATCGGCGAAATACGCGTTAAGGCGAGATAGCCATCCCGCACAACAATTTGACGCAAGCCGCCGCCATGATGCTGGCCGATCAAAATTGTCCACGCCGCACGTTGAGGTTGTTTGTTTTCTTTGATAAGGCGCGTGGCCAATTCATCAACCAAATCAGCCGATTCAACGGGCAGCAAAACAAAGGCTGACGCACTCGCCTTCGATTTCAACAAAGCTTGTTGCGTTTTGCGGTAATTGTCCGAAGCTGGAACGGCCGCGAATAAATAAACAGTTTGATTTTCAGCCGACGGCGCAGGCTTGGTTAATGTCAATTTGAAAGCCGAGCGTGACTTATCTTTAATTTCCAAAGCCCCCTTGGTTGGGTAATTTGGAAACGCCACATTCAAACGGCGTTTGATGATATTCGATTTATCAAGCGCACTGATTTGAGGTAATTTTTCACGCCGGTAATGTTGTTCCACCGCGTCATTCAAAATAATGACACCGGAGTCACCCGCCACACGATTAAGAATCGCGGCAACCGTGTGCGCAAATTCAGGAATGCGCCAGCCAACGGATTCCACAAGCTGGACATCCTTGCTGCGCACCTTATAGATGCACAAAGCCTCATCAGAGATAATAAGTACAGTGCGGGACAAAGAAAACGCCATGGGAAAAATGATACCGATATTCGGTGAAAGTTAGAAGTCGATCTTTTCGAAACTTGAGTATATAGGCCCAAAGACCCCCGCCGCAATCCATAGAATCATCCCACCCAGCAACAAAGTAAGGGCTGGTTCAATCATGGTGATTAAGCCTTGCACGGCTTCATCAACGTCTTTTGTGTAAAATTCAGATATTTGATCAAAAACAGGTGTCAAATTCCCCGACCCTTCGCCGATTTTGATCATGCGCACGACCAGGTTCGGAAACTCCCCCGACGCGGCAAAAGCTTGCGATAATGACGCCCCCGTTTGCACCTGACCCAGCGTGGCTTCCAACGCTTCGATCAAGGCCAAATTGGTGACCGTTAATTGGGATGCCTTGAGACAATTGATAACTGGAATACCACTTGAATAAAGGGAGCCAAAAGTTTGTGCATAGCGTGCAATGTTGATTTTGCGAACAAGAGGCCCCGCAATCGGCAGATCAAGAATAAGCGCATCCGTACGATACGCAAATTCATCCGACGCCTTGCGCAAAAATTTGAAAACAATAAAAGATCCAATCAGTGTAACAAGAATAACCCACCAAAAGGCGCGCACAAAGTCAGATGTCGCAATGAGTGAAACTGTCATGAATGGAAGTTCTTGACCCAAATTGCGCAAGAACCCAACCACTTGGGGAACAACAAACCCCATCATAACCCCGACCGTGAGCAAAACGACAGCACCCAAAATCATCGGATAGCGTTTTGCTTTCCGAATCTTCGTCTCCATATCATCTTTCCATTTCAGATACTTAACGAGCTGCATGTAGGATTTGGTTAAATCCCCCGTCGACTCCCCCGCGCGGATCAAAGCTAGATATAAATTGCCAAATACGTGGGAATGGTTGGCCATCGCATCGGAGAGAGAACTTCCTTCAGTCACATCCCGATAAACGTCTGACATAATATCGCGAAGCATTTGGTTATCCATCGATTCACGGATATCACCCAACGCTTCCAACATCGGCACGCCCGCCGATTGCATTTGTTCCAACGACATAAAAAGCTGAATCATATCGCGGGTTTTTGGCTTACGGCGCAAGAAAGGAACAGAAATTCCCGCTCCGCTTTTACGCGCAACCGGCGCACAACTTACAAGATCAAGGCCGGCCGCCGCCAACTGGTTATAAAGGTCAACCTCATTGGCCGCGGTAATAACACCCCGGATCGGACGGCCTTTTTGATTATAGGCTTTATATTTAAAGCGCTCTGCCACGTTTGACCCTTTTTAACCACCACTTTTTTAATCTTTTTGCATATCAACCGTACCTGTCAGCTCGTGCAAACTGGTATGACCTTCTAATATCTTCAGGATACCATCATCTTTCATACTTTTGAATCCTCTTTGCCGTGCCGCGCGCTTTAATTCGACCTTATTCGCCCCGGCCGCAATCATTTCATCCAAATCATCATCAAGAAGCAAAATCTCGGCGACCGCCAAACGCCCTTTATATCCTTGGCCGGAACATGCGGAACATCCACCTTGGCGCGCTTTGAAAATTCTTGGCGGGCTATGCGGATCAACCTTTAACGCTTCACACTCTTCCGCATTGGGGGTGTATTCTTCTTTACATTGGCCACATAAACGGCGCACAAGACGCTGGGCAAACACGGCGATAATCGCACCGGCGATCATTCCGGGTTTTAACCCTAAATCCACCAAACGCGGAATGGCTCCGAATGAATCGTTGGTGTGAAGGGTTGTGTAAACTTGGTGACCGGTCATCGCGGCCTTTAACGCCATTTCCCCAGTTGTGGAATCACGAATTTCCCCGATGAAAATAATGTCCGGATCTTGACGCAACAACGCCTTGATCCCGTCTGCAAAATCCAAAATGCCTTCCCGCACATGGGTTTGGCGGATCATGGGAAGCGAGTATTCAACCGGATCTTCCAAAGTTTGAATATTGACCTCGACATTATTCATCTCATTGATCATGGAATAAAGACTGGTACTTTTACCCGATCCGGTTGGGCCGGTGACGATGATAATTCCTTCCGGGCGCGCTTGTGCGCGTTTAATTTTTTTCAAGTTCTCATCGCTGAAACCCAGTTTGGTCAGCGGCATGATCGATGCAGATTTATCCAAAATACGCAAAACAATATTTTCACCATGCACAGTGGGAAGCGATGACACACGAAAATCAACTTCTTTCCCCGCCATGCTTAAATTGATACGTCCGTCTTGCGGTGAAATTTTATCGGCGATATTCAAGTTCGACATAATTTTCAAACGTTGTGAAATCGCATTAAAATATTTTTTGTGCACGATTTGCGAGGTGAACAAAACCCCATCAAGTCGGTAACGCAACCGCATGAATGTTTCTTCGGGTTCAAAGTGAATGTCGGAGGCTCCCATCTTCACCCCTTCCATCAAGAACGCATTCACCAAACGAATGATCGGGTGTGTGTAATTCCCATCATCTTCCAAACCTTTGGTATCGGCGGAGTCCGCCGATTTCTCCAACTGAGCAATAATGCCTTGAATATCAACCGCGTAACCATAAGCGGCAGAAACCGCGTCATTAAACAAGCTTGGCGTTGTCACCAGCGTTTTGATTTGTGTACCCTTTGGCACCAAACGCTTGAGCATATCCATCGTGACAACGTCATAAGGATCCACCACCGCAAAAACGGCCGTACCATCGTTAAATGCAACCGGTAACGCGTTATATTTTAATGACTCTTCCTTGGTCAAAAGATTCAAAGCGTCGCCATCAAAAATTGTTTTCTTATGATCAAAAACTTCGAAACCAGATGACTCGGCTAAAAAGCGCGAAAGTGTGCCTTCGTCAATAAACCCTAAACTCACCAAAACTTGACCAAGCATTTTGCCGGTCATCTTCTTTTCTTGCAAAGCGACGATCAATTGATCTTGTGTGATAAGACCCAAGGCAACAAGACGTTCCCCGATACGCCCGCGCGCAGAGTTATAAGCTCCATCCGACCCATCTTGAATATCTTCAACCGCACCAGCGCGGCGCGTCACCCCTTGACCCGATAAATCATTTTCACCGGGGATAGAACGGGTCACCTCGGCCTTTCCCGTTGTTCGCGCCGGAACATTGCGCCCACCCGCAACCACAAGGGCCTGGGAAACCTCTTCCACGGTAAAATCTAAAACATCATCGGCTCCGCTGTGCTGCGGATCCGGGGTAAGATCGTTAGGTATATCTGTTTTTTTGCTCATGATGATTTATAAAGGCAGACGTAGAAGTGTTTTTCATCTATATTTTTACCTTGTAAGTGTTAAGATTTCATTAGATAAAGAGCCCATATTATGCCAAGTGAAGTCCGTCGTATTGTTTTTACCCACCAAGAGTCGACATCCGCCATATTATCTTATGGCGAGCGGTACAATATGACCTTCCCAAATGGGCGGATTATTCGTGCCGCTTTTACGGGAACCGCGGAATATGACGCGAACAGCATGCGGAATTTTCAATCCCCCCTGAACACACAATATAATGTTGAGAAAAAATCCCGGGCGGTGATTGTTACTTTTTTCGATGAAAAAACGCTGGAGCATAAATTTGTCAATCTTACCACCGACTTCATCAGCGGGGCCTTGATTGATTATTGCCTCAATCACAAAATCATCATTCCGAAAACGGCGTTGAAAACCTTGGATGTCACGGAATTCAATCTATGTCTTGATATTCATATGGAGCAGCTCACGGAGCCCGGAGCCGCTCCCTTGACCTTAGACGAATAAAATCAATTCTTTAAAAGAAAAAAGGAAATAACCATGACCCTGACCCTTCCCGCTTTGCCCTATGCTTATGAATCGCTTGGGCCTTTTATGTCGCGCGAGACATTGGAATTTCACCATGACAAACATCACAAAGCTTATGTCGATAAGGGAAATGAGCTTCTTGTCGGCTTGGGGTGGGACCAACTCTCACTGGAATCCATGATGGTGAAAGCGTTCGCCGATCCTTCCAAAGCCGGGTTATTCAACCAATTGGGACAACATTATAATCACATTCATTTTTGGAATTGGATGAAGGGTAATGGCGGCGGTATGAAAATGCCACAGGCGTTGGAGAAAAAAATCACCGAAGATCTGGGTGGTCTTGATGCGTTTCGCAATCAATTTATCCAAGCGGGCCTCACACAATTTGGTTCGGGTTGGTGCTGGCTTTCCATCAACAATGCAACCGGCAAATTAGAAATCAGCAAAACAGCAAATGGCGAAAACCCCTTGGTTCACGGCAAAACACCAATCTTGGGATGTGATGTCTGGGAACACAGCTATTACATCGACTATCGCAACGCGCGGCAAAAATATCTGGAAGCTTTTGTCGATAATCTCATCAATTGGGATTATGTGGCGGAACTTTTTGAAAAAGGCCCCGTCAGCATCGCGGCGTAATTAAGCCTTTAAGGCGGCGGCGACGCGCCGCCCCTCCGCGGTTAAGACATTAAATGTGCGGCACGCCGCACCAATATCCATGATATCAACCGATAATCCCGCCTCTTTAAAGCTTGCACGTTGCTGCGAGGTTAAAAAAGGCACATCGCCGGACAGACCAATAAGCAAAATATCAATATCGTTTTTCAGTATTTGAAACGCGTCCAAATCAATCTTCCCCGACCACGGAAGAACGCGGTTATATGTGACAATCGCCGGATGATCATAAATCACACCGGAAATTTTCAAGCTTCCATTTTTATAAGATTGAATAATATTTTGATCACGTCGGATGAGTGGCGTGATATCCATTCTTAAGCCGCGCTTTGTTCTTGCTCGATGGTGTCAGAACGCTGCTCATTCTTAAACGGCATATAGATCAACATCGACCCCGCAACATAAATGGATGAATAGGTTCCGACCAAGATCCCAAAAATCATCGCATTGACAAAGTCACGCACAACCGGCCCACCAAAGACCCATAACGCAATCAACGCCAACAATGTGGTTAAAGATGTGGCCAAGGTACGCGCCAAGGTTTGATTGACGGAAAGATTGACAATATCCTTCATACTCAGCTTTTTAAATTTGCGGCGATTTTCGCGAATACGGTCAAAAATAATCACCGTATCATTGGTGGAATAACCGGCCACCATCAACACAGCCGCCAAAGTTGCCAAATCAAACTGCATCCATAAAAGTGAGAAAAGACCAATAACAGCGGTGGTATCATGGATCAAGGTGACAATGGCCGCCACACCAAATTGCCATTCAAAACGCACCCAAATATAGGCCATGATCGCAAGAACGGTGAACAAAAATGCCATCACACCCGCTTGCTTTAATTCATCCCCCACCTGAGGCCCCACAAATTCTGTGCGGCGATATTCAACCTTTGCATCGGGGAAATTTGAATCCAAAAATGTGCGCACTTTTTCAGTTGCGGCTTGCTGTGACTCTGTCCCACCTTGTTGTTGCGGAACGCGCACCATAAAAGTTTGCGTTTCGCCAAATTCTTGAATGGAGATTGCGCCCAATCCCAAACCATCCATTCCGGCGCGCAGTTTTGCAAGATCAGGAACAGAAGGCGTTTGCACTTCCATCATAATGCCGCCGGAAAAATCGATCCCGTAATTGAGCCCCTTGAAAGCCAGAAGTCCAATCGAGCCAAAGACCATCACGGCCGTGACAAAGAACGCCACATAACGCTGGTGTACAAAGTCAAAATTAGCATTTTCAGCAAAACGAAATAACCGCATGGTATCCTCTTATAAGGGTAAGGTTTTTGGCTTGGTCATGCGCAACCACATAATAATCATCAAACGCGTGACCATCACCGCCGAGAAAAGCGAGGTGATAATCCCGATCGTCAGTGTCACGGCAAAGCCTTTAATCGGCCCCGTACCAACACCATATAAAATAATCGCGGAGATGAGCGAGGTGAGGTTTGAGTCAATAATCGATGACATTGCTTTCTCATATCCTGTGTCGATTGCGGAGATAATTGATCGTCCGGCGCGGATCTCTTCTTTCATGCGTTCAAAAATCAACACATTCGCATCAACGGCCGCCCCCATGGTGAGAACAATTCCGGCAATTCCCGGAAGGGTCAAAACCGCACCCAAAACAGACAAAAGCGCAAAGATCATCGCGATATTCACCACCAAGGCGATGGAGGCAAACACACCAAAAAGCCCGTAATTCAAAATCATGAATCCGATCACTAAAATAAAGGCCAAGACACTGGCAAGGCTTCCCGCCTCAACGGAGTCAGACCCCAAAGATGGCCCGACCGAGCGTTCTTCCACCACTTTCAAACTGGTTGGCAATGCGCCCGCACGGAGTAACACCGCCATATCCGCCGTTTCTTGCAATGTGAAATTTCCCGAAATTTCCGCCGATCCACCACAAATCGGCTCATTCAAATTCGGCGCACTGATCACTTCGTTATCGAGCACAATCGCAAATGGGCGATTGACGTTTTGCGTGGACACTTCACAAAATTTGCGCGCGCCAATTGCATTTAAACGAAAGGTGACAACGGGAGATCCGAATTGATTGAAACTGGCTTGCGCGTTATTCAACATGTCGCCGGTTAAAATGGCACGGCGTTTAATGGCAATGGTTTGCCCGGGGGTTTCGCGCATGGGTAACATGCGGCTATCCGCCCCGGTTGATCCGTCCATATCCACCAAGTGGAATGTCAGCTTGGCAGTTTTTCCCAAAAGCTGTTTGATCCGCTCCGGATTTTCCAAGCCCGGAATTTGCACCAAAATTCTGTTCTCGCCTTGGCGTTGAATAATCGGCTCGCGCGTTCCGGTTTCATTGACGCGGCGTGAGACAATCTCCATCGATTGATCAATTGTTTGATTGGTAATCTCTTTCAAAGCGCGCTCATCAAACACGCCTTCGACCACACCTTGGCCTTTATCGGTTACAACCAAACGCGTGTCATTTTGTTGAATAAGGTTCGCCGCTTTTTGAGATTGCGCAGCGTCAGTTAAACTTACACGCACGCCGTTTGGAATGGCCACAAGCGCGGAATATCCAATTTGTTCCTTGCGCAAGTCGGGACGAATGACAGAGATAAGATCATCACTTTTTTGTGTGATGACGCCATTCACGTCAACTTCCAACAACAAATGCGAACCGCCTTTTAAATCAAGCCCCAAAGCAATCGATTTGCTCGGCAACCATGCCGGCACATTCGCCGTCAACCAATCACGTTGCGATTGATTAAGAAAGTTTGGCACGCAATAAGCAAAGGAAAGAACACTGACCAGAACGATAAGTGTGATTTTCCAGCGAGCAATGTGAATCATAATCAGCTGGCCTTTTTATTTTTGGAATCATCATTTGCGGGCTTTGATGAACGCACCGCATCCTCATAGCGGCCCATGATGGATGACCGCAATAGCGTCACCTTAAAATTATTTCCAAGGTCAACAATCACTTCGTGATCCGATACGGTTTTTTCAATTGTGCCCACAAGGCCGCCTTGAGTGACAATTTTTGACCCAGGTCCCAGTTGCCCCAACATGTTTGCATGTTCCTTGAAACGTTTTTGTTGCGGACGAATAAGCAACAACCAAAACAACGCCACCAAAATAAGAACCATCACCATATTCATCATAAAAGCTTCACCCGGTGATGCCGTTTTGGGGGTGACGGGTGGCGCACCGGTTGGCACAGCAGTGGTCGCCGTTGTTGCCGGAGTTTCTTGGGCAAATGCTTGTGAAATCAACATTGTTCAAACCTTTTTATCAGTGAATTTATGGGATACATGCACTATACCGCCCCGTCCCCCAAAGGCAAGAGCCCGCATATTTTATGCACAGGTGATAAAGCGGATTAAGCCCTTAATTCTTGAAGATCGATATCGGAATAGCTGTTCCCACGGGGCACATCGGGAAGAAGCGGGACAAAACGCACGGGAATTAAATCACGCTTTGAATAGACTTCCTCTGACTCACGCTGATAGCGACGTAAAATTTGTGCTTGGCCTTGGCCGCCCACAGGAATAATCAAAATGCCACCAATGCTGAGCTGTTCCAACAAGGCCGGGGGTGGTTCGTCACTTGCGGCCGCCGTTGAGATAATACGATCAAACGGCGCTTGCTCCGCCCACCCTTTCATACCATCCCCACAAATGGCGGTGACGTTACGAATTTTTAAATCTGAAAAATTTTGTTCCGCCACATGTAAAAGGGGACGGTGGCGTTCAATTGTATAAACGCGCCGGCATAATTTTGACAAGATTGCGGCTTGATATCCCGACCCCGTGCCAATTTCCAACACGCGTTGGCGATCATGCAATTCCAAATTCTGAGTCATATAAGAAACAATAAAAGGTTGAGAAATTGTCTGCCCCAAACCGATGGGCAAGGCTTCGTCTTCCCACGCCCTGTCATGAAAAGCGGGCGGAATAAAATGATCACGCGGCACGCGCTCAATTGCGGATAATACATTCGTGTCTGTAATCCCCGTTTGGCGCAGGTGCATGATAAGGCGGATTTTACGTGGGTCAGACATCGGCAAAACTCTGGAGAAACTCAACACCGTACACTCTATCAAAAATCAACAGCCTGACCAAGGGTCAGGCTGGGGACAAACGGCATTCAACCGGTAGTGCGAGATAAAATTAATCCATAACCTGAAGATCGGTCGCGGATGTTTTACCCTTATTGCTGGTCAGGTTGTACGTGACTTTCTGATTTTCATTCAAACCACGCAAGCCTGCTTTTTCAACAGCTGAGATATGTACAAAGATATCTTGTCCGCCTTCATCGGGAACAATAAATCCATAACCTTTTGTGCCATTGAACCATTTTACTTTACCGGTAGCCATAGTCATTCCTTAAGTGTAGTGAGAGTTAGATCAAAGTTTTTGGTTTTGATCAGGCAAGAACAAAATGGTTATTGCCCACTCTCACCATACCCTTGCTCTTTCGGAAAACAAAGAAAAAACGGTGGCTTTCGTCTGGAAATCGGAAGGAATATGCCTTAAATTATTACATAATCGTCAAAAATGAGGAAATTACATGAAACGCGCCGATCTTTTCACTCTTCCCGATATTTTTCTTACAAAGACGGAACGAAAAATTTTACAGGTCTCCCTTCATGCGGCGGGCGGTAATCGTCCCTCTGCAAAAGACAATATTGATTGGAAAAGTTTTCCAACAAACGGAAACAATTTCCGTGATCACGGCAAAATCACGCATGAATATAAAGAGAAAACAGATACGCGCCGTCTTATTGTAACGATTGATCCTACGCGACCAAACGCGGCGATGGATATTGCCACTCTTATTTTTCAATATGCACAAGACCATATTCCTGATCTCGATTCCTACGCACTCACCCTTGATGATAATTTTGAGATTGATACAACGCAATTTTGTGTTGGTTGGTATGTCGCGGCTTATCAATTTACCGCATTTAAAAAATCGCATCGCACTCTTCCACAACTCATATGGCCGAAAAATGCGGATAAAAAACGCGCACAGAATATCGCCCAAGGTATTTATCTTGCACGCAACCTTATCAATTTACCGGCGAATATTTTGGGGCCGTCTGAGCTGGCGGATGCCGCTCAATTCATGGCACAAAAACACGAAGCTAAAATTACGGTGATTAAGGACGAAAATACGTTGCGTAAATCTTTTCCACTTGTCCACGCCGTTGGCAAAGGGTCACAGCGCGCGCCGTGCGTGATTGATTTTAGCTGGGGGAACCCAAAACATAAAAAAATCACCTTGGTTGGTAAGGGTGTTGTCTTTGACACGGGCGGTTATGATTTAAAACCATCTTCAGCCATGCTTCTCATGAAAAAAGATATGGGTGGTGCGGCGATGGCTCTTGGTTTGGCGCATATTATGATGGGCTTGAAACTTCCCGTTCACTTGCGTGTAATTATTCCGGCGGTTGAAAATTCTGTTTCCGGGAGTGCGTTTCGCCCCATGGATATTTTCACCGCGCGCAATGGCAAGACGGTTGAAATTCACAACACTGATGCCGAAGGCCGTTTGATTTTGGCCGATTGCCTAACCTTGGCGTGTGAGTCGAAAAACGATGTGATTATCGATTTTGCAACGCTAACGGGGGCTGCGCGCGCAGCGCTCGGTTTTGATGTTCCTGCACTTTTCTCAAACGACTCCGACCTCGCGCAGGAAATCCAAAATATATCCTTGCACATTGATGATCCTGTTTGGCATTTGCCATTATGGCGCGGATATGCGTCTGAGATGAAAAGCAACCATGCCGACATGAACAACACCGGCACCTCACCGGCGGGGGCAATCACGGCCGCACTTTTTCTTCACGAGTTTGTTGATAAAAAAACGCCATGGATCCACATCGACCATTACGCATGGGAACCTTACGGCCGTCCAGGCCGCGCCAAAGGCGGACTTGATCAATCTTTGCGCACCATGTTGACCTATATCGAGAAAAATTTTGTAACCAGAAAGAAATAAAATGAAAAAAGTTTTTTTGATTTTATTGTCAGTCACTCTCACGTCTTGCGCCTCGCCTGTTTTGCAGATGACGGATGCGCAGGTGCGCAGCTTAAGTGATGATCAGCTTTGCCGCTATGATAATGCTTATCGTGCGGAACCACGCACGACAAATGAGATTGCGCGTCGCAAGTTAAATTGCGATCCGGCCTTTCGGACATGTCTGAACCGCGGCAACAAACCGAATACGGACGCCATGCGTTTTTGTATGGATTTAGTGCGCGAAAATGAACGGCTTGAACGCAACAAATTATTCGACGACATGCGCCGCGACACAGATGCTATTTTCCGTCCAGTGATTTAAGGATCAACCGCGCCACATCCGACAACGTATCGTCACGCGCACCCATGATGATGATACGGTCACCGGCCTTCGCCTCGGATAAAATTTGGGGAATAATTTCATCACGCTTTTCAAACCACGCGGCGTCAATATTTTCACCTTGAAGTGCTCTGACAAAATCATGCGCCGTGACATCGCGCGTGGTTGTTCCGCCCAAATATAAAACTTCGGGTATGTAAATTTTATCACCCTCGCCCAAACCTTTGACAAAGGAATCTTTCAACTCATCAAACATCAACTTTAACGGCGCAAAACCATGCATTTGGAACAAGATCAATAACCGCCCCGGTGTTTCTTTCAAGGCGTTTAGACTTGCGGCAATTTTATCAGGGTTATGTGCAAAATCATCAATAACAATAACGTTTTTTGCCTCACCGACTTTTTCAAGCCGGCGTTTCACGCCGCGAAAATCACGCAAAGCGCTGATGATCTTTTCTTCATCAAAACCTAATGATTTCACAGCCGCTACGGCCATCCGCGCATTCATAAAATTATGCGCACCAATCACGTGCAACTGTAAATTTTGATATTCTTGTTTTGAGATATATGAAATATTTTCTAAATCTTGTGCAACATCACGCGCCTCACGGTTTTCAACATTCACAATTCCTTTTTCTGCGCGCTGTAAATAATTTTTAAAAAGTGATCTCAATTCACCCATCGGCTTATGATCAAGGGCAATATTGTTGAGAACGGCAATGGTGGGGTCATAAAGTTCAATTGACCCATCGCTCTCATCAGCTTCAATCACGATATAGTGATCATCGCCCACAACATAAGCGGCATAAGGATTTTCATCTGTGATAAAATCAACCATCACCGCACCGTTGATAATGGTCGGGCGCGCGCCCAAACATTGCAGAATAAAGCCAATCATGGCGGTAACGGTCGATTTTCCCGACGTGCCGGCAACGGCAACACGATTGGGAAAATTGTTAAAAATTTGTGCCAGCAATTCCGCACGTTTGATAATGGGAATTCCCAATTTTTGTGCGGCCGCAACGTCAGGTATATGCGATTCAACGGCCGATGAAACAACCATAATGTTACGCGTTGTAACGCCTGATCCATCTTGAGGAAAAAGTTCAATGCCAGATTTTTTGATCAACGAAAATTTTTCTGGGCTTCGCTCCTGATCAAACGCGCGATCAGAACCCGCAACCTTTACACCACGTGCAGCAAGATATTGAGCAAGCGGCAACATTCCGCTGCCTCCCACGCCACAAAAGAAATAGGAAGACTCAAAATTCACCGGCTTATTTTTTCATACCCGGATCGAATTCCATCATGCGTTCGGTGCGCTCCGCATCAAAATCTTTTTGCTTCTCATACTCGGCTTGCGCGGCGCGCTGACGCTCCAATGCGGCTTTATCTCCCGCAAGTTCTGGCGTGTCCGGGCCCATATCTTCGAAGGCATTCCTATTATAAAGAGGTGTTGTGAAGGGCTTTGTTTGTGCGGTTGAAAAATCAACATTCACCACAGATGGATATTCATAGGCCGCGCCCGAAAAAACATCATACGTAATTCCAGGAAGAATCGCGGTGACAATATTCCCGGCAATCATCCCGTTAGTTTTGGAAGGAAGGTCGAACGCCACTTCGCGGTTCCCGCTTGCTTGGCATACCACCTTCAAATCATCATAGCCCCGTTGAATGCGGATCGTCTCCGGCGGGCGAACCGTGTAGGCATATTCTTTGTTGCCAACGCGGCATATGGACGTTTCCGCACCCTGAACCTCAAAGGTGACATCTTGGCCAACCCCGTCAACAAGCGTGGCGCAGGCGGTCAGAAGAAGACAAGACACAACAGAACATGAAAGAAACAAGCGCATGAAAAACCCCTTGAGTATTTTATTTCTTATAGCGGAATTTGGCGATAACTTCAATCATGCCACTTTTAAAGACGATGCATCAGGTTTTTCAACGGCAAAGGTCAATTTTTCAGTCTTGCAATCAATGATGATTTTTGAACCTTCGGGAATTTCGCCTTTCAAAATCATTTCCGCCAAATGATTTTGCACATGGGTTTGAATGGCGCGTTTTAAGGGCCGTGCGCCATAAATCGGGTCGAACCCTCGCTCCGCCAACCATAATTTTGCATCTGCCGTGACACGCATTTCGACACGCCGCGCTTCAAGAAGTTTATGCAAGTGCCCAAGTTGAATATCAACAATGCCCGCCATTTGCGCACGCCCCAGACGGCGGAACAACAAAATCTCATCAAGACGATTGAGAAATTCGGGGCGGAAAAATTTACGCACCGATTCCATGACAAGGCCGCGCACATTTTCAACATCATCGCCTTCGGCTTGGTTGGCTAAATGCTCCGCACCCAAATTTGATGTCATGATCAAAACCGTGTTCGAGAAATCAACCGTGCGCCCTTGACCATCCGTCAAACGCCCATCATCAAGAACTTGAAGCAACACGTTAAACACATCCGGATGGGCTTTTTCAATTTCATCGAACAACACAACTTGATAAGGCCGGCGGCGCACAGCTTCGGTCAACGCCCCACCTTCATCATATCCGACATAGCCGGGCGGCGCGCCAATCATGCGTGAGACCGAATGTTTCTCCATATATTCCGACATATCAAGGCGCACCATGGCCGTGTCGTCATCAAATAAAAATTCGGCCAAAGCTTTTGTAAGCTCGGTTTTCCCCACACCGGTTGGGCCCAAAAATAAAAATGAGCCAATGGGGCGGCGCGGATCTTGGAGCCCCGCACGCGCACGACGCACGGCGGCCGCAACCGATTTTACCGCGTCATCTTGTCCGACCACGCGCGCCTTTAATTTATCTTCCATGTTCAGAAGTTTTTCATTCTCCCCTTGCAACATTTTATCAACCGGAATACCCGTCCAACGGGAGATGATCGCCGCAATATCATCTTCGGTCACTTCCTCATTGATCAAATTGCGCGGTGCATTTTGCGACGAACTTTCTTGCGCTTTCATTAAATCGGGAATGCGGCCATATTTAATCTCCGACGCGCGCGCCCAATTTCCTTCGCGTTCCGCTTGTTCCAATTCAATGCGTGCGCGATCTAATTCTTCGGTAATTTTTTGGCCTTGGTTGACCTTGTCTTTTTCCGCCAACCATTGCTTGGTTAAATCGGCCGATTTTTGTTCCAAATCTTTTAATTCAATTTCCAACTTACTTAAGCGATCTTTTGACGCGGCATCCGATTCTTTTTTCAATGCCTCACGTTCAATTTTCAATTGAATCACTCTGCGATCAAGTTCGTCCAACTGCTCGGGCTTGCTATCGACTTGAATACGCAACCGCGAGCTGGCTTCATCCACCAAATCAATCGCCTTATCGGGCAAGAAACGATCGGTGATGTAACGATTTGATAATTGCGCCGCCGCGACAATCGCGCTGTCGGTAATGCGCACCCCGTGATGCAATTCATATTTTTCTTTAAGGCCACGCAAGATGGAAATTGTATCCGCGACATTTGGTTCCGCCACAAACACGGGTTGAAACCGTCGCGCCAACGCCGCATCTTTTTCAATATGCTTGCGATATTCATCCAACGTGGTTGCACCCACCATGTGCAATTCTCCGCGCGCCAATGCGGGTTTCAACATATTCGACGCATCCATCGCCCCGTCGGCTTTTCCCGCCCCCACCAATGTGTGAAGCTCGTCAAGGAATAAAATAATCTCACCCGAGGCCGCGCGAATTTCATCCAACACAGCTTTTAAACGCTCTTCAAACTCACCACGAAATTTCGCACCCGCAACCAATGAACCAAGATCAAGTGACATGAGACGTTTGTTCTTGAGTGACTCCGGCACATCGCCATTGACGATACGTTGCGCCAAGCCTTCGATAATTGCGGTTTTCCCCACACCGGGTTCACCGATAAGCACCGGATTATTTTTTGTGCGCCGTGATAACACTTGAATCGTGCGACGCACTTCTTCATCACGCCCGATCACCGGGTCTAATTTTCCTTCGCGCGCCAATGCCGTCATATCACGCGAATATTTTGTCAGGGCGTCAAAATTATCTTCGGCCTGCGCCGTGTCCGCCGTGCGCCCTTTGCGCAAATCATTGATCGCCGCATTTAATTTTTGTGGTGTTAAACCCGCGTTCTCAAGATACCCGGTGATGTCAGACGCTTTTGCCAAACTCATCGCTTGTAAAATACGTTCTGAAGTCAGGAATTTATCACCCGCTTTTTCCGCCAAACTCACGGCCGCATCCAAAATTTTTGCGATGTCGGATGACAAACGCAATCCCCCCGCACCCGGGCCATCAACGGCGGGTAGTTTCGCCAAAGAAACTTCGACATCACGTTTTAATAACGTGACATTGCCGCCCGCATTTTGAACAAGGCGTTGAATTTGTCCGTCTTCATCTTCCAACATTACTTTCAAAAGATGTTCCGGTTCCAAAGATTGATGTTTGGAACGCGCGGCTAACGTCTGCGCCTTTTGCAAAAGACTGCGTACCTTTTCACTCAAGCGTTCGAAATCCATGCACCTTACTCCTCAAAGAAAAAAGCGGACCTTGAAGTCCGCTTTTCATCATATACCAAGTTCGTAAAAAATCACTCCGCCATTTCGGTCGCGGGGGTGATTTTGCGTTGAATAAGGCTTGCGGGAAGGCCCAAATCCTCTTCTTCCGGCTGAGACGGCGCGCGCTCGGGCTGGCCATCTGATCCGGCGGGCGGTGGAACCGCAAAACGCTCATAAGGGGTGGGTTCCGCCTCATGTGCCTCATCATTTTGCATTTCTTCATTCCAAATATTGATCATACGCTGATAATGCTCGGCATGTTGCAAATAGCTTTCCGCTAAAACGCGGTCTCCGGCTGAATGCGCGTCTTTTGCAAGTCCCGCATATTTCTCAACAATTTGAAAAGCAGTGCCACGAATGCGCACATCGGGCCCATTGCTGTCGAAAACGCGATTTTTATTTTGATATCCCCGGCGCTGACCATTTTGGCTTTGCTGACCGTGATTGGGGTTTCCACCGTTGTTCCGGTGTCTCATCCGCCGCGCGGCTGATCCGTGTCGCATGTGCTCTCCTTGTCCTGTTTTCCCTGATTCGGTAAAACATATCCTAACTTACCCCAGGTGTGGATAAGTTGCAAAGCTCTTTTTGAATCAAGAGCCAAGGGTTGGAATGTTTTGGTCCGACCAGGTTGCAATATTAAAAACCGCGACAGTCATAATATTGTTAACGCTGGCAAGACGACCATGTCCGAACCGCTGTACGTTGGCAAGTTGGGAAAAAAATCTTTTTTCACTTATCCCCATATCGAATTTTGACCACCCGGGGATGCCCTCCCAAATCGGGATAGATTCGCACAAGCTTCATGTCATATTTTTCAACGAGTCGGTGCATGTCTTCTGCCTGGTCAAAACCAATCTCAAAAAATGAGGCGCCGTCTTTCACCAAATGATTTTTAAGATTCGACAACAAGATTTTATAAGCCTCTAAACCGCTCATTCCACCATCAAGCGCCAGAATCGGATCATGATTCTTCACGTTTGATTCTAAATCTGGAATCACATCACTGCGGATATAGGGGGGATTCGAAATAATCATGTCGAATGATTCTGTGATGCCTTCAAACCAATTGCCTGTTTGAAATGCGGCGCGCGATTTCAATTTCAACGTACGCGCATTTTTTTGCGCCATGGATACAGCATCAACGGACAGATCAACACCCACGCCCGTGGCGTTTTCAATTTCAGCGAGTAAGGTAAGAAGCAAACAGCCTGTGCCCGTACCTAAATCAAGAATGCGCAACGTGCGGTATGGGTTTTCCTTTGCCCATTGTAACGCCGCATCAATGAGCGTTTCCGAATCCGCGCGCGGATCAAGCGTTGCGTCATTTAAATAAAATCGGCGGCCATAAAATTCACGATACCCTAAAATACGGCTCAAAGGTTTCCCCGCAAGACGCTGATCAATCGCATTTAAAATTACGGCTGGCAATGGGTCGGGTATGCGTCCCAAAAGAATCGCGGTGTCATCAAAACCGCCCAGATCACGCAAAAGAATACGCAATTCCAAATCCGGATTTTCAACACCAGCGGCGCGCAGTTTTTCTTTCAAGCCTGCGCGCGCCACATGATTATCCAAGATTTAATTCTCGGACAATGCGATCAACCGCACGTGTGACTGCCGCCTGACCACCCGATTCATCGTTCATATCAATTGTCATTTTTGCCGCCGCGCGCAAGGAAGGCAAACATTGC
>JAIXWE010000102.1 GCA_027482195.1 Alphaproteobacteria bacterium
AGAAGAATAATAAAGGCCGATTGCCACATATAAATGTGAATAATCAAGCGGCGTGGGCTGCCTAAACTTTGCAAAATCGCAATTGTTTTTAAGCGCGATTCAAAATGGGTTTTCATGCCTGCATGAATGCCAACCCCGCCAACCAACAATGTTGACAACCCCACAAGAGATAAAAATAACATCAAGCGATTCACAAAATTTGTAACTTGGGGTGATGCATTTTCGGTATCCGTGATGCGCCATGATTCATTTGCAAATGCATTTTCAAATTCCGCGCGAATTTCTTTCATTTTTGTTGAGTCGGCCAAGGCCACACGCATATCATAATTGATCATGCCCGCACCTTGGGCAAATCCGGTTGCGGAAAAATCTTTTGCCGCAATCATCGCGCGCGGGGCCAGCCCAAAACGCGATCCGCCCGCGCGGTCGGGCTCATGGGTGATGAATCCGCGCACGATAAAAGATGCCTGCCCCAGTTGCACTTTATCATTGACCTTTAAATTGAGACGGTCTTTTAACGCAGGATCAAGAAGAATACCTTGATCGTCAAAAAGCATTTGAAAATTTTCACTTTGATCTGTTTTGACCGTGTCAAAAAGTGGGTAAGCCGGATCAACCACTTTTAATTCCACCAAACTTGACTGCGTCAGATCATCGCGCGCCAACATCGCGCGAATTTCTATTGTCTGTGACACACGCGCATTTTTATTTTCAAGCCATGTGATGGGGTCTTGGCCAAACGGAATTTGAATGGAACGAATGACAAAATCGCCCCCTAAAATACTACGTCCATTTGTGTTGATTGAATTCAATATGCTCGCCCCGGTCATGACGACCGCCCCAATGGCCGCCACACCAAGAATGAGACAAGCAAGAACAATACGAAATGATTTAAAACTTCCGCGCAAATCGCGCAGGGCGTAAATAAAACTCTGGCTCATGCGTTCACCACACGGCCATCACGCACATGAATTTTATGATCACACCGCGCCGCCAAATCGACGTCATGTGTAATAAGTGCCAATGTTGCATCATGTTTTTTGACATGATCAAAAAGAAGATCAATAACAATCTGTCCGGTTTCTTGGTCTAAATTCCCCGTTGGCTCATCGGCCAGAATGATGCGTGGCTTGACCGATAACGCGCGCGCAATTGCCACGCGTTGTTGTTCGCCCCCCGATAATTGTGACGGGTAATGATCAAAACGGTGCGACAATCCGACGGCGGATAATGATTCTTGCGCAACCGCATGTGCGTTTTTTACCCCCGATAATTCAAGAGGGATGGCCACATTTTCAACCGCTGTCATGGTTGGGATCAGATGAAAGTTTTGAAAGACAATGCCGATATCGTGGCGACGCACATCTGCAAGCTGGTCTTCATTCATGTGCGTGATATTTTTGCCATCAAGAAAAACATCACCGTGATTGGGGCGCAATAATCCGGCACAAATCATCAAAAGTGTGGTCTTGCCAGAACCGGATGGCCCAACAATCGCAACCGAGCCGCGTGCGGGCAAGCTGGCCGTGATATCTTGCAAGATTGAAACCTCACGCCCCTGTGAGGGAAGGGTGACATGCACGTGGTGCAATTCCATGACCATTTTCCGGGTGACCTTTCTTTTTAAGCCCTTTTAACTTATATCTTTTTTAGGGAGAAAAAAGCCATGCGGATTTGTTTTTTAATTACTTTGATATCTTTTTTGGTTCCGCTTAACGCACAGGCGCAAACACTGCGTGTTGTGGCACTGGGTGATTCCTTAACATCCGGTTATGGACTGACAAAAGGTGATGGGTTTGTGCCGCGTTTACAGGCCGCGCTGAAAGCAAAAGGGCACGATGTTCAGATTGAGAATGCGGGTGTGGCGGGTGATACGACCGCCGGGGGGGTCTCACGCTTAAATTGGGCCATACAAGGAGAACCAAAACCCCATTTGGTGATTGTGGCCTTGGGTGCAAATGATTTGTTGCGCGGCATAAGTCCCGACAACACACGCAAAAACCTGACACAAATTTTACAAAGCTTGAAAGATAAAGACATCAAGGTGTTGTTGGTCGGGATGAAAAGCCCGGCGAATATGATCGGCCCTTTTCGCGGTCAATTTGATCGTATTTTTCCCGATCTTGCGAAAGAATTTTCCGTACCGCTTTATCCCTTCTTTTTAAAAGATGTCGCGATGAATGCACAGCTTAATCAAGCGGACGGCATTCACCCGAATGAAACAGGGTTGGATGTCATGGTAAAAAATATTCTGCCTTTTGTTGAAAAATCCCTAAAGCCCTAAGGCTTTTTGAAGGCGGATATAAGCGATCTGCGTTGTGGTTTTTTGTGCAATCAATGCAAGTGTTGCGGTGTCAAGCTCAGATTGCGCGGTGGTCAAATCCGTCATATCGGTAAGGCCACGCGTGAATCGTTCGCGTGCCAATGTTACGGTTTGCTGGCGTCCTTCTAAGGCTTTGTTTTGCGCGGCAACCGCATTCACGCCGTTCAAATAATCCGATAACGCGGTGCGCGTTTCTTGTAACGCGAAATTAATCGTGTTCTCATAGGTGAATAAAGCTTGGTCACTGCGTGCATCGGCTGCGCGCACGCTCCCACGAAGCCGCCCGAAATTTAACACGGGCGCGGTGAGGTTTGAGGCCAATGACCAAACTGGATTTGAGGCCAAGCGTGCGCCGTCGCTTCCATCTTGCACACCGAAAAAGGAACTTAAACTAATGCGCGGCCATAAATCAGCCTCGGCGCGTGCAAGATCCGCCCGCGCCGCCATTAAATTTGCGCGCGCGGCACGAATATCGGGACGGTTGCGGATGATCTCCACATTGATGGCATCAAGGTTTTTAACTTCGGGAATAAGTGTTTGCTGTGTCGGTGCCGCATTTAAAATTTGCGCAACTTGGTCATCACGCACATTCAATAAACGTTCAATTTGAAAACGCGCTGCATTTGCTGCGGCCTTTGCAATCGGAAGATTGGTAGCAGTTTGATCGCGTTGTGCTTTCGCGCGTTCGAACAACGAGGCATCAATGAGGCCGGCTTGCGCGCGTGCTTGCAAAATCTCCACCGTTTCATTTTGTGATTCAATCAAAGATTGTGTTGTGGTGATGGTGTGTTGTGCTTGCCGCCATTCAATAACCGCGCGCGCTACATCTGCGATGACAATTTGCTGCACATCATCTTTGTTGGCTTTGGCCGCTTGAATGCGGGCGGTTGTGGCTTGAACATTCGCGCGTGTTGCACCGAAAATATCCAATTCCCAAGCGGCATCAAAACCGGCCTGGCCAAGCGTTTGAACTTTTGGTGCATTCAGCTCCCCGCGTGAAATATTTCCGCCTGCGCTGATATCGGGAAAAAATTGTGACACAGCCACTTGGCGCAAGGCGCGCGCTTCACGCAAACGTGTTTGCGCAATTTTAATATCAAGATTTTGTGCTTCAAGAATGGTCACAAATTGGGACATTAACGGATCTTGGAAACTCATCCACCATTCAGAATTATTAACATTTTTAACACCGGACGTCGTTACATTTTTATTCTCAAAAAAAGATGACGGTACCACGCATGATGTCAGCAAAAGGCAACTTAATGAGAGAAGAATAAAAGGTTTCATTTCACCTCTCCCGCATCAATAAACACATCCATCTGTTCACCAACAAAGGCGGAGCTTTTTGTCTCATTAATTTTATAAATCACTTGCAATACACGTGTGTCGACACGTTGACCGGCGGCGGCCAGATTTTGTTTCGGACGCACAAAAGGCTCATAGCGCACGAAGCTCAGCGGAATTTCGGTTTTTGTATCGCCGCGTTTAATTCCCTTGGCTTTTGAGTTTGGATTTATCTTCCCCGTATTTTCTTCATCAATCTCAACCCGAACATGCAATACAGATGTATCGCCCATACGCATTAACGGCTCGCTTGTCATCTGTCCTACCATTTCACCGGGGCGAATATTGACCGATAAAATCTCACCCGCAATCGGCGCGGTGACCGTCAAACGCTCTTTCGTCGTTTGCGCTTGAAAAAGCTGTGCTTCCACTTCCGCGATTTTTGCCTTCGCAAGATCGGCGGCAAATTTGCGGCGATTGACATCATCCCGCGCCACGGCGCGTTTATCTTTCACGCTTTGAATGAGTTTAAATTGCGATTCCGCATCAGCCGCTTGAATTTTTGCCGATGCCAAAGCGGCCTCAAGCGTTTTAATCTGTGCATCAATATCACGTTCATCAAGGGTAAATAACGGCGCACCTATTTCAACTTTGTCACCCACTTTGACATGTACGTTGCGCACCAAACCTTGCAAATCGCTTCCAAGCGAAATGACCTCGGATTGCGGCTCCACCACACCAATACCCGCCACCGCTGATGCGTAAGAAGAGGTGGGCGGTAAAACTAAAGGCTCCGTTTTCGGCTCTGCGGGTCTGCCGAATACTGTAATCACTGCAAATATCAACCCAACAAGAGCAATGATGGGCAATTTCAATCCCTTGGTTTTTTCAAAAATTTTGATCATGAGGGTTGCTCCTTGTTTATAAAATCTTGGGGTTTAAAATCACCGATAATGCGGCCATCCGACATCTCTAAAATCCGATCAGCATATTTATAAATACGGTTATCATGCGTGACGATAAGAACGGCACGGTTTTGATCGTTGGCAATCTCACGCAAAATTTCCATCACCGCTTGGCCGGTTTTCGCATCGAGCGCGGCCGTAGGTTCATCACAGACAATCAGTTTTGGGTTATGGACCAAAGCCCGCGCAATCGCGACACGTTGTTGTTGCCCGCCTGAAAGCTGGCGAGGGGGTTTTTCGGTTTGCCCCTTCATGCCGATATCATCAAGAATTATACGCGCTTTTTGAAGGGCGTCTTTGTTTGGCACACCGGCGGCAAGTAAGGGCATGGCGGCATTCTCGGCGGCGGTGAGTGCGGGAAGAAGATTATATTGCTGAAAAATAAAACCTAAATTCTCACGGCGAAAGACAACTTTTTTATGATCTTTCATCGCAATCAAATCGTGTCCCAATAAATCAATATCCCCCGATGTGGTGGAAAGAATACCTGTAATGATGGATATCAATGTCGTCTTCCCGCATCCCGAAGGGCCAACAAGCATGGTCAACTCACCCATGCGAATATCGGCGGTGATATCATGAAGCACTTTGATGCTTTCATCACCGACGGGAAATTCTTTATTTAAGTGTTGAATTCGTGCGGCATATGTCATGGCCTACCCCCGAAACACAATGGCGGGATCAAGTTTGAACACTTTGCGCAAGCTAAACAAAATTGAAAATAAAATGATAAAAGTAATGACGACGGCCGTGCCGCCCACCACTTGCCAATGAAGAACAAAGCCTTTAAATGCGGGGTTATCTTCCATCGAAGTAAAAAAGAAAGCGGTTAAGCCAACACCCAAACCATAGCCCGTTACACCCACAATTCCGGCCTGGGTCAATACCATTTTAAGAAGTTGGCCGTTCGTCACCCCAATCGCCTTCATCGCACCAAATTGTTTGAGATTTTCAACGACGAAGATATAAAATGTTTGCGCCGTAATGGCCGCACCAATAATGATTCCAAGCATAATGGTAATGCCGAAATTAATCGGAATACCGGTACGGGTTAAAATATAATTGATACTGCGCCATGCAAATTCTTCTTGGGTGAGGGCTTGAAGCCCGGTTTCTTCCGTGATGCGTTTTGTGAGATCCTCGGGGGCAATGCCTTCTTGTGCTTTGACCAGAATAAACGGTAATTTTTTGCGCGTCGGCGGTGTGAGTTCAAGAGCGGTATTATAAGACGTGTAAATAATCGGAAAGGTGAGGAAGGTGGGGTTGGAATCACAAATGCCGCTTAAAACCAAGCGGCTGTCATTCAATTCCATCACGCGGCCCAATTCTAATTCCTTCCCCGGCCAGGTAAATGTAAAACCATTCACATCCATAATCGCACTTTGTGGCTTCTGAATCGCGCGCGGATCACCCAAAATCATTTTCGTGCACCCGCCGATGAGGGACACATCATCAACGCCAAGTAATTGAACTTGTTGCGTTTTTCCATCCGGCATGCGAATGGTCGATACACCTTTGTAAAACGGAACCGCCCACGCAATTCCGGGAACTGAACGGACATTGGTCAATTCAATATCGCGCATGGGTTCAACTTCTTCGACATATTGAACGCGTTGATCCATCACCCAAATATCGGCTTCTTGAACCGAATAAACGGCGGACGCCGTGCGCGATAAAAGTCCAACAAAAATAGAGACTTGTTGCGCCATAAGAAGTGTCGCAAAGGTCACGCCGAAAATCAGGCCCAGATATTTCGCCCGATCACCGAGCAGCATTTTAACGGCAATGGTTAACATGAAAACCTTAAAAGGGTTGCTTTGACCCCCAAAAACACCTATTTATAGTACAGTTGAGTACTATAAATCGAATTATAGTACAGTCAAGTACTAAAAATAGACCCCGAAGAGCCGAACGCAGCACCGTGACAAAAACCACAAAAAAGCCCGCACGCGGACGCCCTACAGATAATACGAAACGTGATCTCATATTGGATCATGCAGTACAGCTTTTTATGCGCAAAGGGTTTCACGCCACGTCGATGGATGAGATTGCGCGCGATGCAAAAATATCCAAACTGACCCTTTACACGCGTTTCGGAGATAAGGATGCGATTTTTGCCGCGGTGATTGAACGCAAATGCCAAGAATTTATTCCAGATCAGATTTTTGACAGTTTTGATAATGAAAATCTCTATGATGCGTTTTATAAAATCGGCATTGCTTTTTTCTCGCTGTTATTAAGCCAAGATGCGTTGAGCATTTATCGCATGATGGCATCAGAGGCCGAGCGCAATCCGCATTTAACACAGCTCTTTTATGAGACCGGCCCACAGCGCGTTAAAAAAATCATGACCAAGAAATTCGACCAATTGGTGCGTGAGAAAAAAATGATCATCACCGACACCGCACAAGCGGTTGATCATTTTCATTCTTTATTTGCGGGATCGGATCTTTACATGCGCGCCGTCATGAATATCGGCAAACCGCCCTCGGCACGCGCGATTAAAGCGCATGCGATTCAAGTCGTTTATAGTTTTTGCACGCTCTATTTAAAGAAAATGCCGCCAGCTTCGCGCCCATCTTCGCGTTAAGCATCAGGGCGTTGCGCATGATTGCGTTGTTGTTCTTCCAAGGTGCGCGCCACATCCCCACTTGACCCCGTGTGTTTTGCCAAAAGTGCATAAGCTGCCGGCACAACATAAAGTGTAAAAATGGTTGCCGCCGCCACACCAAAGAAAATAACCACACCAATGACGGCGCGTGTCTCGGACCCCGCACCGGTTGCGATGATAAGAGGCACAGCCCCCGCCATGGCGGTGATGCTGGTCATCAAAATGGGGCGAAGGCGCAGTTCCGACGCGCGCAAAATGGAGTCGGTAAACGCAACACCTTCTTCACGCAATTGATTGATAAATTCCACAATCAAAATACCGTTTTTCGCCGCAAGCCCCACCAACATAATCAATCCCACTTGGGAGAAGATGTTCAAGCTCGACCCCGTCACAAGAAGCCCGACAAGCCCCCCGACAATGGCCAACGGAATAGTAAAGAGAATGACAAGCGGGTGAATAAAACTTTCAAACTGAGCTGCCATGACAAGAAACATCACCAAAATACCCAAGGCAAAGACAAAATAAATCGCCCCGCCCGATTCTTTATAATCTTGTGATTGGCCTTTATAATCAATCACCACGGTGTCAGGCAGATGTGCGCGCGCAAGATTTTCAAGGTAAGTGAGCGCTTCGCCCAAACTATAGCCTTCTTCTAAATCTGCCTCGATTGTTAAGGCGCGCACGCGATTATAACGCGTCAAACTTGCCGCATCGGCAATTTCATTAATGGTCACCAGATTCGCAAGAGGGATGAGTTCCCCCGTGCGATCAGAGCGCACAAAAATATTTTGCAAATCTGTAGGGGTTGTTTGTTGGCTGCGTTCCCCTTCCAAAATGACATTATATTCATCACCGCGCTCGATATAAGTGGTGACGCGGCGTGACCCCAACATGGTTTCCAACGTGCGGCCAATATTCTCCACACTGACGCCCAAGCTTGTGGCTTGGTTATAATCAATGACAACTTCCAATTGCGGTTTCGTTTCTTTGTAACTCCAATCAATGCTGGAAAGACCCGGATTGTTTTCATTGATTTTCGCAAGCAATTGATCACGCCATTGCCGCAATTCATCATAGGTGCCGCCACCAATCACAAATTGAACTGGCTTACCTGTGACACCCGCAAACCCTTGGCGCATAATCGGAAAAGCCCGCACGCCGGTTAAATCAGCAAGTTTGCCGCGCACTTCATTCATGATGGTAAAGGCATCGCGCCGCGTGCCCCAATCGGATAACACGACAATAATGATGCCCGAGTTAAATGACGTTGCATTGCCAAAAGTGCGCGGTGCCCGCACGAGCAAACTTTCAAACTCCCCGCTTTCCAGATAGGGCTGAAGGCGTTTTTCAATCTCATTCATATGTTCCAACATATAAGAATAAGTGGCACCTTCGGGGCCGTTGACATTGATGAAGAACGCACCGCGATCTTCGCGCGGTGTATATTCTTGTGGCAAGCTTGTGTAAAGAAGCGCACACGCCGCCAAAAGACCCGCGAAGGAGAGCAAAATAATTTTTGGATATTTCAAACTTGTATCCAAGGTGCGGGCATAAAATTTGCGAACCTTCACAAAGCCGCGATCAAGTTTTTGGGTGACTTTATTTTCGCTGACTTTCTCATTTAAAACTTTGGAAGCCAGCATCGGCGAAAGTGTGAGGGCCACAACGCCAGAGAAAATCACCGCGGCCGCGAGCGTCACCGCAAATTCCGAAAATAATCGCCCAACATCCCCTTCCAAAAAGGTGATGGGTAAGAAAACAGCCGCCAAGGTGAGGGTGGTGGCAATCACCGCAAAGCCGACTTGGCGCGTGCCGTTATAAGCGGCGAGCAAGGGCGGTTCATTTTCGTCATGCATGCGCCGGACAATATTTTCAATGACAATAATCGCATCATCGACCACAAGGCCAATGGCCAAAATAAGCGCAAGCAACGTGAGGATGTTCAGCGAAAACCCCATCGCAAGAATAACGATAAACGACGCGATGATGGATACCGGAACGGCCACAGCCGGAATAAGGGTTGCGCGCAAATTCCCAAGGAAAATATAAATGACTAAAATCACCAACACCACGGCAATGATAAAGGTCAGATAAACTTCGTGAATGGCACGCTCGACAAAGACGGACGTGTCAAAACGTTCTTGAATGCTCATGCCCGTAGGAAGGGTTTTATTGATGAGGGCCGCTTTTTCTTTTGCGCCGCGTGCGACATCCAAGGTGTTGGCGGTTGATTGTTTGATAATCCCTAAGCCCACTTGCGGAATGCCGTTACCGCGAAACATCGTGCGGTCTTCTTCCGCACCGCGCACCACCCGCGCCACATCACCAAGGCGCACTTTTGATCCATCTTGATCGACGGCAATCACCACATCCGCAAATTGTTCCGGCGTCATAAAAAGCCGTTTGAGGCGCAAGGTAAATTGCCGGTCGGAGGATTGAATGCTTCCCGCGGGAAGTTCAATATTTTCGGTACGCAAAGCGTTTTCAACATCTTGCACCGTCAAATTTCGCGCCGCGAGTTGCATTTTATCAAGCCATACGCGCATCGCATAGGTTTGCGCACCGCTGACGCGAATTTGGGACACACCATCAATGACCGAGAATTGATCAACAATATTGCGCTCCGCGTAATCCGTCAGCTGTGCAATATTCATCCGGTCACTGGTGAGGCTGAGCCAGATGATGACGTCATCACTGGAATCCACTTTTTGCACTTCCGGCGGATCGGCCTCTTCGGGAAGGTTGTCGGCAATACCCGCGATTTTATCGCGCACATCATTCGCGGCAACATCAATATCTTTGCCCGTTTGAAATTCCAGTGATACGCGCGAACGCCCGTCTTCGCTGGTTGACTCAATAGTTTTAATACCGTTGATGCCTGAGACGCGATCTTCGATCAACTCAGTGATGCGGCTTTCGACAATGCTTGCCGACGCCCCGGGGTAAGTGACCGTGACGGTCACCACCGGCGGATCAATATCCGGATATTCGCGCAAAGAAAGGCGCAAGAAAGAGACAACCCCAAACGCAATCAGAAGAAGCGAGATAACAGCCGCAAAAACAGGACGTTTGACAGAGAGATCAGAAATGAGCATATCGTCTCACCTTATGGTTTTTTCGCGGCAGGTTTTGAAGCAGGCGGCGCAAGGCGTTTTAAAATATCTTCCAAACTTTCATTCGGCTTTCGCACCGCTTGAACCATCACCGGTTGCGCGTCACGCACCGACATGGTGCCGTAAATCACCACCTGATCTTTTTCTTGAAGCCCATTTAAGATTTCAACTTCGCCCGTGCGTCGTGCGCCGATTGTGACTTCGGTTTTATGAGCGGTTGGTGGATTTTTTGTGGTATCAATTTTGAAGACAAAGTTTTTCTCCCCTTCCGGAATTAACGCCATCTCAGAAATCACCAACGCATCCCGCGGTTGGGTGTTAATGGCGACATTCATCAAAAGCCCCGGTTTTAATTTGCCTTCTGGATTGGGAATCAAGCTTCGCACCAATACACTGCGCGTGACTTCATTGATTTGTGTATCAACCGCAGCCACACGCCCTTCGAAGCTTTCGGCAAAGCCTTTTGCCGTGGCCGTCACCGTTAACCCGGAGGCGAGGGTGGGAAGAAAAACGGAAGGTACCGTGAAATCAAGCTTCATCACGCTGTCATCATCCAAGGTCGCAATGCGGCTTCCCGGTTGTAACAACGCGCCCACACTCACGTCACTGATTCCAATCACCCCATCAAAGGGTGCGATGATGATATGATCATTGAGGCGCGATTGAAGAGCTTGCATGCCCGAAGCTGCACTGCTGTAATCGCGTTGGCGTTGGTCAAGTGTTGAACCCGACACGGCACCTTGTTTATGAAGACTGCGTGCGCGTTCCAACTGGCGGCGCGATTCTTCCAAGATTGATTTTTGTTGCGCGACCAAGGCTTTTTCTTCGCCGTCCGTCATTTCCACCAACACGTCACCTTTGGCCACGCGTTGCCCATCGGTGAAATTGACGGCCGTGACGGTCTCCGTCACGGTTGAGGTGAGGATAATACTTTCATTTGCTTTGAGATTGCCAACCGCCTTGATCACATCGGCGAATTTATCGCGGATGACGTCTTGAACAATCACCGGGGTGGGGCGATTGCCGCCCGGGCCGCCTGGTCCTCCACTTGGTCCCCCACCTGGCCCGCCGCGCTGCGCAAAACTTGACCCAGCCGCCGCAACAAGCGCGCAAAACACGGCTATATATATAAGGTATTGTTTTATTTTCATCGCAATGCCCGATTTCGTGTTTTGAAAGGCTGATAAAGAGTATGTGGTATATAAATAGTGGCCGAATGGGCAAATAGGAAGAGTTTCCCGTCATTCTTTTTATTGACATAAGAAAATAAAGAGGTGGGGTCGACTTTATGATAATTTGCCCTATTTTATTCGAAATGAAAAAAATGCTTTTCAAGACTGTTTTGGTTGCGGCGTTTTTGCTTTTTGCCGGAACCGTTCACGCCGCCCCACAAGAATGTACAACATTGGATCCTACAAACATGGAATCTTCCCAACAAGTGACCGATAAGAATGTTTTGGGCGAAACGCTTCAATTATGTTGCTCAAGCCCCAAGACCGGATTTTACCGCAACGGTTTTTGCCAAACGGGTGTTCAAGATGTTGGCACGCATATTGTCTGCGCCGAAGTGACAGACGCATTTTTGGAATTCACCAAGTCACGCGGAAATGATTTATCAACGCCGCGTCCCGCATATAATTTTCCCGGTTTAAAAGAGGGGGATCGGTGGTGTTTATGTGCAAGCCGTTGGGTGGAGGCTTTGGAAGCGGGGCTCGCACCCAAGGTTGATTTAAATGCCACGCATGAAAAAATGCGCGGATATGTCGAGCTTGAAGTTCTAAAAAAATATTCTGTTGATGAGTGATCAAGAACATTATGGTTGATAAACCCCCTCTCACAGCGGATGAAATTATCGAACTGGCATGGTGTGATAAAACATCATTCGATTCCATTCTCGCGCAAAGTGGTTTGGCGGAATCGGATGTCATTCGTCTTATGCGCCAAAATCTTAAGCCGTCAAGCTTTCGCATGTGGCGCAAGCGTGTCACTGGCCGCAAAGCCAAACACGCCCATACTCAATTTAAAAAACAATTTGAGGATGATGATGACGATCAATCTCGTCTGGTTTAAGCGTGATTTAAGAATTCATGATCACAAACCTTTGCATGCGGCTGCGCAAACCAATCATCCGGTTTTGCCCCTTTATGTGGTTGAAGATGATTATTGGCGCCAAGCGTTTGCATCACGCCGCCATTGGCATTTTATTCATGACAGCTTAACCGAGTTACGCCACGATTTGTCGCGCTTGGGTGCGCCGCTTGTTATTAGGCGCGGAGACGTCATTCAGGTTTTTGAATCTTTGCATGCTCAATATCACATTGGCGCGATTTACGCCCATGAAGAAACCGGAAATGATTGGACGTATCAGCGTGATAAAGCCGTTATACAATGGTGTCATGAACACAATATCCGTTTTTTGGAATTTCCCACAAATGCGGTTGTGCGGCGTTTAAAAAGCCGCGACGCGTGGGCATCACAACGCCATATGCGGATGGCACAGCCCGTTATCCCAAAACCAGATTCTGTGACAGCCGTCTTACTCTCAGATCACGGCGATCTTCCGGCAAAAGATGACCCGCTTTTTGGGCCTGCGGTTCCGGGGGTTGTGCAAAAAGGCGGGCGGCGCGCCGGTGTTGAAACCTTGAAAAATTTTTTGAACGATCGTGCCCAGGAATATTTATACCGCTTATCTGCGCCCGGCCCTTCGGAAAAATATTGTTCCCGTCTTTCCCCGCATTTGGCATGGGGCACATTATCGGTGCGCGAAGTTTTAAAGGCGTCCGAGAAACGGCGTGCGCAACTGCAACCCGATGAGAAACCGCGATGGGAAAGAAACCTCAAAGCTTTTGAATCGCGTTTATCATGGCGTTGCCATTTCATGCAAAAACTTGAAGATCAACCCGCAATCGAATTTCGGTGCATGCATCCGGCCTTTGAAGGCTTGCGCGAGCATGAATTCAACCCCGCATTTTATAAAGCCTGGGCCACGGGTTACACCGGATATCCGTTCATTGATGCCTGTATGCGTAATTTAATTCATGAAGGGTGGATCACCTTTCGCATGCGCGCGATGTTAGTGAGCTTCGCCAGTTATCATTTATGGTTGGATTGGCGTAAGACGGCGGATTACCTTGCGCAATTATTCACCGATTATGAACCGGGCATTCATTACAGCCAACTTCAAATGCAATCCGGTGTGACGGGAATTAATGCCGTGCGGATGTATAGCCCCGTGAAGCAATCGTTGGAACATGACCCGCAAGGTGATTTTATTCGCCATTGGGTGCCGGAATTAAAAAACATCCCAACCGCTTACATTCATGAACCTTGGACAATGCCAGACGATATGCAAGAAACGGTGGGGTGTGTGATTGGGCGCGATTACCCGCAACCAATTGTGCAACATAAAGAATCAATTGCGCAGGCACGCGCAAAAATCTCTCTCATTCGTCGCGGTGAAGATTTTAAACCCGAAGCCATAAAAGTTTTTCAAAAATTAGGAAGCCGCAAACGCCCGAACAATGTAATAAAGCGAACAAAAATCGTGCGCCCATCCCCATCATCGTCGCAATTACTTTTCAGCTTTGAAGAATAAGAACCTTGTTAAAAAAATAAACTTCATTCTTTGAAATGACGTGTCCAGTTGACCATGAATTGTGAATAATCACTGGTAATCTCATCCCCGGCGGCGATATCAACCAAAGCAACAGGATTTCCGTCTTCGTTGAAATAAGTATTCGGAGTGGCGGAATGGTTTGTGAATCGGTCATTATCCATCGTCAGGTAATAAAACCCATCTTGGCTATCTTGATAACCGTAAACATCAAAGAAATGTTGCGCGAGCGGCGGAAGTTTTTGGTAGTCTTGCGCGCTGTAACGTTGATCAAAATTTTCTAAAAATTCCCAAAGCACAGTGTCTTTTTTAATATCGTGCGCGGCAAATACGCCAAGACCATTTATGGTGCTTTTATCAAGATAGGTTGGAACCAACAGCATTTTTATCTCCCTTTAAAAATGAAATGCGTTTCAGATTTTTCTTTAAATTTGTAAAAACTGTATCATAGTACCTGAAACATCTGTTTTTTTGAAATAACTCTTGTTTTCTCAATCTCTTTCTCGTTATAGCTTGCGCACAAGCAATGCGTGCGCGTTTTGTGTGCAAAGACGAGGATCGTGATGATCGCAATTTTAGAATCCTATAAAGCAGGCCTTTTTTCAAAAGGTCATATTCTCAATAACATTATTGCCGGGATCATTGTGGGGGTTGTGGCTTTGCCCTTGGCGATGGCGTTCGCAATTGCCTCAGGTGCAAAGCCGGAGCAAGGTTTATACACCGCGATTATCGCGGGGTTGATCACGACATTGTTTGGTGGAAGCCGTTTGCAAATCAGCGGCCCAACGGGTGCGTTTATCGCCATCCTTGCTGGCATTACGCTTCAGTATGGGATTGAAGGGTTACAAATTGCCACTTTCATGGCGGGAATTATTTTATTCGTCATGGGTCTTGCGAAATTTGGCGGCTTGATGAAATTTATTTCACAGCCCGTGATTGTTGGTTTCACCGCCGGAATTGGTGTGATTATTTGGGTGGGGCAGTGGAAAGATTTTTTCGGTTTGAAACCCGAAGCCGCCGGCACACATTTTCATGAAAAATTATGGGCGTTGCTGCAAGCTTTTCCAAGCGCGCATGTGCCGACCATGTTGCTCGCTTTGGGTGGTTTGCTGATTGTCATTCTCACCCCGAAAATTCAGTTTTTAAAACGCGTGCCCGGCCCGTTGATTGCGATGATTGTTGTCACACTCATTCAATATGTGATGCAATTTGACGGCATTGCGACAATCGGATCGACGTTTGGCGAAATTCCCCGCACCTTGCCGGAATTTAAATTTTTAGACGGTCTCACCGCCGATCATATGATTGAGCTTGCAAGTCCGGCCTTTGCCATTGCGATGTTGGGTGCGATTGAATCGCTTTTATCCGCAAAAGTTGCAGACGGAATGGCGGGTACAAAATTTAATGCCAATCAAGAATTGGTCGGCCAAGGTTTGGCGAATATGGTTGTGCCGTTCTTTGGCGGCTTTGCCGCAACCGGTGCCATTGCGCGCACCGCGACAAATATTCGCAACGGTGCGACAAGCCCATTGGCCGGCGTTGTTCATTGTATAACTTTAGTTGCAGTTATATTATTATTGGCACCGCTTGCGGCTTATGTGCCTTTATGTGTGTTGTCGGCCGTTCTTTTTGTGGTCGCGTGGAATATGAGCGAGCTTCACTACGTCAAGCATGTGTTCAAAACAGCCCCGCGCAGCGACATCGCCATTATGGTCATCGCCTTTGCTTTAACCGTCTTTATTGATTTGGTTGTTGCGGTTGAAATTTGTATTGTCTTATCCGCCTTGTTGTTCATGCAACGCATGTCATCAAGTGTCGATTTATCAGTTGATAAAGACACGCGTTTTCATGAGACATTAAGCGACACTGACACAGTTTATGCGCAAGATGAGGTTGTGGCCTTTTCTATCAAGGGGCCGTTATTTTTCGCCGCCGCCGATCATTTCGAACAAAAATTGCAAAGCCTTGTTGATAAGCCGCGTGTGATTGTCCTGCGTTTGGGGCATGTGCCTTATATGGATTTGACGGGCATTCATCGTTTGGACGAGATGATCGACAAGTTTCATAAGCAAGGTATTCGGATTATTCTCGCCGATGTGCATGAGAGCATGTATAAAAAATTGCACAAAGCGGGCGTTCTCAAGAAATTATCACCGGGTGGAATTTTATCTTAAGAAAACGGAGTAAAAAATGCGTAATATAAAAAATGTTGCAGAATCATTCAGCCCCGCGGCACACGGGCCCCATGATCCAAAATCGGCATGCGTCACATGTGTGGATGGGCGTGAGCAAGGCGGATCCTATTTGGTAAAACCAAAAGATCATGCGTTGCGCTTTACAAAATTTGCGGCCGTTTTCCCGCCATTTGAAAAAGCATCAACAAGTATCAAAGCGCGCGTTGCCTTTGCAACGGCGATGAACCATGTCGCGGGGTTGCAAATTGTCGGGCATAGTTATTGCGGAGCCGCAAAATTATGCGTCAAATATCCAACCGGTGAGGGGCTTGCCTATCATAACGGGTTAGATATTGTTGAAACAATTCGCGAGGCGGGTGTTAATCTTGAAAAACTTGTGCCAGATCTTTTGAAAATATCTAACGACGATGAGATTGCGGCGGCAAATCTTTTATCACGCCATTTGGTTTTGCAATCAGCCTTAAATATCATGACGTATCCCGGCATTGAGGATGAGGTCAGTGCAGGGGAGTTAGAGATTTATCCTCTTTATCATTACATTCAAGAAGGAACAGGGCATCACAGCCATCTTGAATTTTTTGATGCACGCGACGGGCAGTGGAAAACCGTTGCAACCCAGCAAATTAAAGAATTTCATTATAATCCAGATGACAGCAAAAAATTTCAAGAAGGTTTGCGCCACGCGGTGAGTGATGTTGAGATTAATATCAAAGATCAAAACGCTATCGCCATTCCTAATCATATTTTGAAATTTATTCTCAGCACCATTCAGCCAGAGCGCGCAGCGATCGCAAGCTTAACCCCATAGGTAATTATTTTTTCATTTTCTTCTTTTTATCATCACGCTTGGCATCGCGCTGGGCTTGGATGGTATATTTCCGGTAATCTTCTAAATCACCCTCAAAATCGGCCACTTTTTGATCGCGCACAATCCACAAACGATCCGCTACGCGTTCCACCATCGTGGGGTCGTGGCTGACGATTACAATTGCACCTTCGTAAGCATTCAAGGCCTGTACCAACGCTTCACGCGATTCCATATCCAAATGGTTGGTCGGTTCATCCAGCAATAAAAGATGCGGGCCGTCAAAGCTCATCAACGCAAATAAAAGCCGCGCTTTTTCACCACCACTTAAGGTTGATATTTTATTATCGGACAATTCCCGTGAAAAACCAAACGACCCCAATTTTGCACGCACAACCGACTCTTTAATATCCGTCGTTTTTTGTGACATCACATCATACATCTCATAGTAAGGAGTTGAGTCCATATTCAACTCATCCGTTTGATGTTGTGAGAAATATCCGATCCGCATTTTGGATGAACGTCGAACCTCACCTTTTAAAGCATCCAACTTTCCAGCAATTAATTTTATCAGCGTCGATTTGCCGTTCCCGTTTGTACCGAGAAGCGCGATGCGATCATCCAAACCAATGCTTTCATTCACGCGTTTTAAAATCGGATGACCTTCGGTGTAGCCAATATCGGCATGGGTGATAGACAGCATCGGCGTTCCGATTTTTGTCGCAGGGTTTGGAAAATTAAAACGCACCGCACGACTTGCGATCACTTCATCCACAATATCCATTTTCTCAAGAGCTTTGAGACGGCTTTGCGCTTGGCGCGCTTTACTCGCTTTCGCCTTAAAACGATCAACAAAAGCTTGCATATGTTCGCGTTGTGCCGTTTGCTTTTCATACATTTTTTGTTGCAAGCCCAAACGCAATGTGCGCTCGCGCTCGAATGTATTGTAATTTCCGGTGTGTAAGGATATCTGGCCTTTCTCCACATTGACCACATAGTTGATACATTTATTGAGCAAGTCACGGTCATGCGAGATGATAAGTAATGTGTGCGGGTAATTGATCAAATATTGTTCCAACCACATAATCGCCTCGAGATCGAGGTGGTTTGTCGGCTCATCAAGAAGCAAAATATCAGGCTCGACAAACAACGCCGCCGCCAAAGCCACACGCATGCGCCATCCACCTGAGAAAGACGAAAAGGGTTCCGTTAATTGATGTTCTTTAAATCCCAATCCGGTGAGCAAGGTTGCGGCCTTTGATGGTGCGGCGTAAGCATCCATGTCGGATAATTGCTGATAAATATCGGCAATCATATTCGGGTCGGTTTCCGTTTCCGCACGCCGCCACAAGGCCGCCATTTCGGTGTGTGCGTTTAAGACAATATCGATTAAGGAATCATCGCTTTCGGGAATGTCTTGGCGCACCATTCCCATACGCTGGCGTTGCGAAAAAGAAATCGTGCCGCCATCGGGTGTCAGGTCACCCGCAATAAGTTTAAACAAAGTTGATTTACCGGCACCATTCGCGCCGATAATGCCAACTTTCCACCCATCCATAATGGTTAAGTTGCAATCATGAATAATGGCGCGGCCACCAATGCGGTAAGAAAGATTTGAGATAGTCAGCATCGGGATTGCACGCTCATGAAAATTTTTAAGGGTATGTTTTTAAAATAACATCGCCTTTTAATCACAAATGCGTGAATTTAAGAAGACATAGATAGGCGATGCAGATAAATCATGATGATTATCATTGTCATACTTCACATTTTTCTTGTTTAAAATCATGAGTATATGAGCTTATTGCCATATAAGTTTAAAAAATCTTGAGCACAACGCAGTGCTGTGGATATGTTGTGTCGCTGTAATGAAAAAACTGGTGCCGTTCTGACGGCAACAAATATACTCATCGCACAGTTGGCTCAAAATTGAAGCACAGATTACGGCCAGCGACTCAATCTAATTATATTATTTATTGATGTGCTTGCGCGTATCCAGCCTGAAGTAAAAGCTGCTTAATTTTAAAACCCTATAAATGATAAGGAGACATGGAATGACGAAAGCGACCCCCACCCCCGGCAAAACATTACTTAACCCAAGCAATCACACACTTATTATGATTGACCATCAATCACAGATGGCGTTTGCAACCAAATCAATTGATGCTGTTAATCTTCGCAACAATGCGGGTCTTGTGGCATCCGCGGCGAAGGAGTTTAAAGTCTCAACCATTCTGACCACTGTGGCGGAGAAAACATTTTCGGGTCCAATCTTTAATGAAATTAAAGATGTTTTTCCAAATGAGGAGATTATTGATCGCACCACGATGAATACGTGGGAAGATGGCCGTATCACAGATAAAGTAAATAAGTTCGGGAAAGACAAGATTGTTATTTGTGGTTTGTGGACAAGTGTTTGCATCGTTGGCCCAACACTCTCAGCCATTGATCAAGGGTTTGAGGTTTATTTCATCGCGGATGCGTGCGGCGATGTTTCAACCGAGGCGCATGAGCGTGCGTGTGAGCGCATGATTCAAGCCGGTTGTCGCCCAATGACATCCTTGCAATATATTCTTGAACTTCAACGTGATTGGGCGCGCGGCGAAACTTACAATGAGACAGTTGCAAATTCGATCAAGTTTGGTGGCGCTTATGGCCTTGGTCTCATATACGCCAAAACCATGTTTGGTGGTCACGAAGGAAAAGAAGCAGCTTGAATATAACAACAGGAGTTAACGTTATGATCACAACACAAGATACATTTGATATCCTCAATCTATGCGCCAAATATTATATATCTACGGATGAAAAAGATGTCGATGGATTCATGGCATGCTGGGCAGATGATCAGCCTATTCTATTTGAAAGTCCGTTTGGCAACTTTGATAACAGAGATGCGCTGCGCGCTTTTGAAGATGAGCACGTAAATCGCGGCATGGCGATTGGCAAGCGTCATGTGCTTTCCAATCCCTTTATTGAAGCGGGAGAAAATGCAAATACCGCTTATGTTACTTCATACATGATTGTGATGGATGTGGATAATATTCCCAGCATCATCGCAACCGGCATCTATCGCCGTAGCAAAGTCATCAAAACCTCAAAAGGTTGGAGATTTGTGCATCGTAAACTTGATATTGATCCGGGGTTTATGAAGCTTATGCAGAAGGCGGCCTAGTATGAAAAAAAAGTTACCACTTTTAGCTTGTTTGTTGGCTATGACAGCTCATTTTCCTGCGCCAGCGCATGCAAATGAGCCAGTAACAATCAGGGGTATAGAGCATGTCGCTGTGACTGTACCAAACTTAAAAGAAGCGACAGATTTTTTTGTAAACACGTTTGGATGCAAAGCGTTTTATAAAGTTGGCCCATATCCTGCTGTAGGCGGGTTTGGCGAAAAGTTAGGCGTTTCCCCTGATACTGAATTGGTAGGCTTCGAATTAATTCGCTGTGGTAACGGCTCGAACATTGAGTTGTTTGAATACAAGGTGGATGGCGCAAAAAAAGCGCCCCCACTGAACAGTGATGTCGGTGGTCACCATATTGCTTTTTATGTTGATGATATAGACAAGGAAATTGCGAAACTAAAAAAAATGGGCATCAAAACATTGGGAGATGAAGCAAACATAAATTCAGGTGGCCCTAATGGTGGGTCAAGCTGGATTTATGCCCAAACCCCTTGGGGCATGACGTTCGAACTTGTTTCATATCCCAATGGTATGGAATACGAGAAAAGCACGCCCGATCGTTTGTGGGATCCTAGGAATCCTGAAAAGTAACTGTTAGGCAGCTATGAGTGATGTTACCCGCAGAGAATTTATCAAAACATCCGCGCTGATTGGTGGCGGATTAGCATTTGGAGGCATGCCTATGTCCGCACTCGCATCGCTGAATAAAACGCCAGATACTATTCTTCGCAGTGGTAAAATCACCACCCTTGATCCGGCCAACCCAAATGCGACGGCTGTGGCAATCCGCGATGGGGTTTTCACGGCCGTAGGCAGCGATCACGATGTTATGAAGCTTGCCGGGGATAAGACCAAAGTCATTGATCTTAAAGGGAAGCGCATTATACCCGGCTTGAATGATTCACACACGCATCTTATCCGCGGCGGATTAAATTATTTAATGGAGTTGCGTTGGGATGGTGTGCCAGATTTGGCAACGGCACTTGAAATGCTTAGGGCGCAAGTGGCTATCACACCTTCGCCACAATGGGTGCGTGTTGTCGGCGGATTTACGGATCATCAATTCGCCGAGAAACGCTTGCCGACCTTGGAAGAAATTAATGCAATTTCGCCAGACACGCCGGTCTTTATCCTTCACCTTTATGATCGTGCGATACTGAACCAAGCTGCGTTGCGCGCCGTTGGTTATACCAAAGATACACCCAATCCGCCGGGCGGCGAAATTCAACGCGACAGCAAGGGTAACCCCACCGGGCTTTTAATTGCGCGGCCCAACGCAACAATTCTTTATGCGACGCTTGCGAAGGGGCCGAAATTATCACCGCAAGATCAGGTCATTTCAACCCGGCATTATATGCGCGAACTCAACAGGCTTGGTATTACTTCGGTCATTGATGCGGGCGGTGGGTTTCAAAACTATCCGGACGATTACCAAATTATTCAAAAGCTGGCGGACGAAAATAAACTTACGGTTCGTATCGCTTATAATCTTTTCACGCAAAATAAAGGAAAAGAATTAGAAGATTTTCAAAGCTGGGCGAAATTAGTAAAGCCAGGTCAAGGTGATGCCATGTTTCGTCACAATGGTGCGGGCGAGATGTTGGTTTTTTCCGCCGCTGATTTTGAAGATTTTCGAGAGCCTCGGCCAGACCTTCCCGATTCCTTGGAAGACGAGCTTTACGCAGTTACAAAACATCTTGTTGAGCAGCGTTGGCCATTTCGTATTCATGGTACTTACGATGAGTCTATTGAGCGGTTTTTGAATGTTTTTGAGCGGGTGAATAAAGAAGTCCCCTTTGGTGATTTGCATTGGATGATTGATCACGCGGAAACGATCAGCCCGCGGAATATTGATCGTATCAAAGCTTTGGGTGGTGGTATTGCGATTCAACATCGCATGGCTTATCAGGGCGAAGAATTTGTAAATCGTTATGGTTTAAAAGCCGCGCAAAATACACCGCCTGTGGCGCGTATGTTGGAATCCGGTGTGCAAGTTGGTATGGGCACAGACGCAACACGTGTGGCAAGTTATAATCCGTGGATAGGAATTTATTGGCTGGTCACTGGAAAAACAGTTGGTGGCATGCATCTATACCCACCTAAAAATTGTTTGGACAGAGAAACCGCGCTGCGGCTTTATACCGAGGGCTCTGCTTGGTTTTCAACCGAGAATGGCAAAAAAGGTGCAATCAAGATCGGGCAATATGCGGATCTTTGTATGGCCAATAAAGATATGATGACGATCCCACAAGATGATTTAAAAGATCTTTATTCAATATTGACCATGGTTGGCGGTAAAATTGTTTATGCGGATTCAGATTCGGAGTATGCACCGCTTGCGCCACCCGAACTCCCCATTTCGCCCAATTGGTCACCGGTAAAAGCCTTTGGCGGTTACCAGCATGTAAATAATAATTTTTCGCACACCGCGATGGCCGCGGCGTGCGGTTGTGGTTCCGCGTGTCATGTTCATGGCCATGCACATGCCAAGGCTTATACCCATACGGCCCCGGTTGATGACTTAAAAACATTTTGGGGGGCGCTTGGCTGTGCCTGTTTTTCATGAAAGCCAGCACGATTTTATACCTAACGGCGATTGCGGGGTTTATTGATACTGTTACTTTTATTTCTGTCGGCGGTTTGTTCGCAGCCCATGTAACAGGAAACTTTGTCGTGTTTGGCGCGTCACTTGCAAACAGTATGGCAGAGCATGATTACCTCAAACTCATCGCCTTTCCGGTTTTTATCATTTCGATCATGTTCGGCGCTTTTATATTCGGTCGCACACGCAATAAAAAATTCGGTGGTGTTTCCTTGTTACTATTCTTGCAAGCGTTGATTTTTGTCATTGTTTCTGTTGTTGCTTATGTTTTTCCCTCACATATTTTTCAAGCATATCTTGCCTTGATGTTGGTGGTGGGAATGGGGATACAAAATTCTTTACATCGTTATGTTCCGGGGCCCATGACAACGGTCATGACGGGCACGGTTATGAACTGGTCTGCGGCGCAAGCTGAGAAAATCTTTAAACTTCCTGTTCCGGAAGCAAAAATCTCTTCAGGCAAGCCTCAGCCTCAGGCCGGCTGGATGATTGCGTCGTTTGCTTTGGGCTGTCTTGTCGCCGGATTTGTAACAAAAGAGCTTGCGCTTTCAGCAAGTATGATACCGGCTCTGCTTTTATTTGTTTTAAGTATGGTGGAATTTCCGCGTGAGGTGGCAAAACTAACTGTTCAAACGAAGTTAAAGAATGTATCCACACCAAGTGATCAAATTACTAAACTTGTCTCACAAGAGCAGGCTATTATTGATTAAATTCCACCTGACATTCTTGCGTCATTTACACGCAGTGATCCGGAAATTTTCGAAGATTTTTTGATTGGAAAGTTTGTCAGTCACAACAAACTTAGCCTTTGGCTGAAGATAAGATTAAAGCTTTTAGGATTAAAATCTTTCAAGGAAACGCATATTCTGCCGGTGGGGGGGTGACATCACCTTAAGCAATAATTTTATTGACATAATCTTAATGTGTTGTTAGAGTTCAGCACAGTTTTGAGGAAATAGGAACGTCGCAAGCTCAAAAACGGCTTAACGACAAACGGAATAGAGGAAAATGGATCATGGAAGGTTTTGACGGTTATTGGCCAAGTAAGCCAGAGGGCGATTCAGACGCAGATGGCGGGACAGAAGTCAGCCTTGCAAAGCAAGTGCGTATCAACGCCGTGTTCAATCAATTCAAGGAGGTGATGATCGACGTAATAGGTGTTTCACAAAATCCGGGCGAGGTTTATGAGCAGCGAGCCCACATTTTATTCGTGTTGGCCAAACAACTTCCCAACGATAAAATTTTTGAGGTGACGGTGGGTCCAGGCAAATGGACTTATTTTCATTTTGCTTGCCGTTATCGCCCCGATCATGCGGCACAAATTTTGGATAATCTCACCCCAGACCAGCTTTATAACCGGGTTAATACAAACGTAACCAAAAAAGCTTCACCGCTTCGCCTTGCTCTATCTTACATAGAGGAAGGTGTTATTAATTCAACAGGAGAGGTTTTAATCACTAAGATTATTGAGCGCGCGCGGCCGGAAGATTTTTTTACCAAAGATGGGGATGGCTATACAGATCTTAAAAGAATTTTAACCGCCACAAGCCTTACGATTGAAAGTAAATATAAATTCATACGAAGCATCATTGAACGTGCGCGGCTGGAAGATCTCATCGCCACTGACGCAAGGGGTAGAACCGAGCTTGAAAATATTCAACGATCAAGTCTTGGCGATCAACAAAAAAAGAATCTTGAGGATCACTATCTCGCCCGTTTGAATAGTGGCGTTCCTGCTCTGCCTGCTCATAACCCGACACCGGCGCCTTCTGTGGTCGCAATCACCGATCCGCGGGAGGTGGTGGCGGCCTTAATAGCAAATGATGACGCGACCGAGCTGGACGCGCTGGCGGTGACACAAAAATTAAATGGTTTATTTCGTGGGGCGGTGGATCAGACGGCGCGCATGACGGCCAATAATAATAAAACCGCTGAAACCGCTATTCGCGCTATCAATGGTTTGGTTTTTCGTGTTGGTGCTGTTGAGGCTGCGCTTGATAGCTTAAATGCAGATCAGGTTATGGTGAGCCCAACCATTTTGGGACGCGTGTCACAAATGGTACGCAGCATTTTGCCAAAACTTGATCCGTTGCATCCCGCGCTTGAGACACTGAAAACCGCGCGCGGCTTTGCAAATGACGCGGAAGAAACAGCAAAGGACATGTTAAAACTTCAAATTGGTATTGCCGCGCAACATCAGCAATTAAGATCTCCGTTTGAAATAACACAAGACGCACTCAAAACCGCGATTGGTCATTTCGAAACACGTGAAGATCCGCTGGGGCAACGGATGCTCTCTATATTTGCCGGTCAGGCTATTTCTGTTGGAAACCAGATGGAGATGCTGGATCGTATGAATAACAATACAGATCAGGCACGAAGCGTTGCGGTGGAAACCGTTGCGGTGATGCAAGACGCGCACAATATTTTAGATCGTTTGGCGGTGGATATTGCCGAGCTTGCAACGCTCAAAACACAAAGAGCCTTAAGCCAAGCTTATGATGGGGACGGGGCATTTACGCTTCAGGCTCTGTTAAGCACGTCTGTTGAAGCACTCAAAGCGCAATTGCAAAATTTACGCACACCTCTTCCCGCACTTGAAGCACAATTGCAGGAGGTAACGGTTCTTTCTTCTGCGCCGACTGTGCGTGAAGAAGCTCCAGTATTATCGCCGACGTAAGAAGATTATCTTGTCTGACTGAATTAAGCTGGGCCTGGTCAATCAAGCAGAAAACCCTCGGCGAAAGAGCCTCATATCTCACCGTGTGGCGATGGCGGGCATTACTGCGATACTATTCTCAATGTGTGGAAAACCGGTGATGAGATGGCTGGGGCGGCTGGATTCGAACCAACGAATGGCGGTACCAAAAACCGCTGCCTTACCGCTTGGCGACGCCCCAACTTAAAAATCTAGGATCCAGAGCTTTACCCAATATCCTTTTAAAAAACAAGCAGAAAATCGCTCTCTTTTTTCCGATTTTAACTTTGTTTAACGTGAAATACCCCGCCTGTGGAAAAGTTATTTCGAAAAAAGTAGCGGAATTTTCCTAAATCCCCTAAGCTCGGGTTATGTCACAAAAAACCGAAAAAAACTTCTCACTGAATGAGTGGGTCACGCGGCGCGCGGCCAATGGCCCAGCCGGCGTTTCCGAAGATCAAAATAGTGAACAACCCCAGCAAGTGAGCGAAGCCGTCACCGCTTCCGCCGCCACTCTTTCCGGGCGACGTGTGGTCATTGAATCACCTTTGCCGCGCACACACGATGACGCCACATCACATGAGGAAAAAATGAGTAACATTCCACAAAAAACATCTCCGCAAACATCGTCTTCCGCGCCTTCCGCGTCTGAGCCTGTGGTGCAAACAGCGTCGGTCACACCCGTGTCATCTATTGGCGGCATGGTGGCGGCCGGGCAGCAAATTCAAATCGTGCGCTTGTTGCAAGATTTGGGAGATCGTTTGCGTCAAAGCGAGAAAGAGCGCGAAGTTTTGTGGCGTGAGTTGGAATCGGCACGGCGCATCATCACCGACATGGATGATAAATTATCAAAGTCAGAAAAAATGTGGGTCAGTTTGGAATCGCGCCTGACTCAAGAGCCGCAAACCCAAGCGCAAATTCAAGAGCGCGAAAAAGAACGTACAGAAATGTTGGCTTATCGCCGCCGCATCGAAGAAAAATTAGCAGCACTTGAAACCACAACGGGAAGCGCGTTGGTGCGTGTTGAAGATGCCTTGGCCGAGAGTGCGAAAGTGTCAAAACGTTTGGAGCAAACCCAAAATGATCGGGCACGCTTGCAACGCAAAATTGAAAGCTTGGAAGACGCCGTCACCCAAACCCAAGATGCATTAAAAGCAAAGGCCTTGGTGTTGTTGACGGATCACGCTTTGGCAAGTCGTACCGGATTGCCGCAAATGCCTGCCGTTTCAAGCAATGAGACAGCGCGCGTGCAACCTTCCGTGACACCGCCGCCAATTTTGAATGCACGCCAAGAGCAAATGCGTGATCCTTTGGAAGAATCGCGCGCACGTTTGCGTTGGGAGTCGGCTCAACAATTTTTTGATCAGAATTTTTTCAAAACACTCATGATCGGAACCGTCATTGGTTTGGGTCTTGCGGGCGGATGGTGGCTTGCGACACGCACGCCAACCAATACGGTCACGCGCGCTGTTTCATCCGTCACACCGGCGGTGACGTCGGACATACAGCCGGCGGCACAATCGCAAGAAGATTTGATGAACGACATTGCCCGCATGGCCAATCAACTTGAACCCGGTGCTGCGCCAACAGACATGCCACAAAATATCAATGAGAATGCGGCATCACCGGCGGAAATTGCCCGCACGTTGGAGCAACAAGCAAAAACACAATTTGATTCCCAAAAACCAACCACCGCCGTGACCGAGCGTTTGAACGCCGATGGTGATTTGCCGGCGGCTGTGCGCAGTATGGAGACAAAAGCCTTTAACAATGACGGCGAAGCGCAACATGATTTGGCGGCCATCTATACAGCGGGTCATGCGGGTGTCACAAAAAATCTTGATAAAGCACGCGCATGGTTTACCGAAGCCGCGCATAATAATGTTGCCAATGCCCAATATAATTTGGGGGTTTTGCATCACCAAGGTTTGGGCACGGCCGTGAATATGAATGAAGCCATGATGCTTTATCGTTTGGCGGCGGCACAAAATCATCCGGAAGCACAATATAATTTAGGCATCGCGCACATCGAAGGTATTGGCGCGGAGCGTAACTCCGCCTTGGCGGCTTATTATTTTGAGCAAGCGGCCGCAAATGGTGTTGTTGAAGCGGCTTATAATTTGGGGCTTATTCATGAGAATGGCATGTTGGGTGAAGCGCAACCCGATGAGGCCGTGTTTTGGTATAAGCTTGCGGCCGATCGCGGCAATGTGGCCGCGCGCACGTCACTTGAAAAATTGACCCAACAATTAGGCATGACGCAAAGTGATATTAATCGTATCGCGGCGCGCATTGGTGAGAACCGCCCCGATGCGTTGGGCAAACTTCCCACACCCAAAACATCATCCATCCCGCCCGCGCCATCCGCATCATCCACGGAACAAAAACCAGTGACCAAGCCCACGGCGCAAACCACGATGAACCCAAGTGTCACGGCCAAAATTCAAGATCAGCTTTCCCAAATTGGGTTTTATGATGGTGCAGCTGACGGCGTTATGAATGAGCAAACAAAAGACGCCATTCGTGCTTATCAAAAAAGTGCGGGGTTGAAAGAAGATGGTCAAGCATCCGAAGATTTATTGGTGCGGATGTTGGCATCTTCGATGAATATGCCGGCGCAATAATTTTATAACTCACGTATCGCCCACCCATCCCGCATGGATCCACCAGGCGGGATTTTTTGCGACTAATTTTTCTGCGGCCGCGTTACGCAAGCTTTCTGTTTCATAAACCGCAAAAACGGCGCAGCCGGAGCCCGTCATGCGGACAAAATCCGCTTTTGTCTCATGTAACGCAGTCAGCATTTCAGAAATTTCGGGGCAAAGTGAGATTGAGGTTTCGGTTAAATCATTCTCAAGTTTAGAGAGCGCATCCCAGGTGAGGGGGCGCGGGGCATAACGGTGCGCATGTGAAATGTGAAAATGATGAAACACATTTTGTGTGGCAAGTGCGGTGCGCGGCCATAAGATCACGCATGCTTTGCGGGGAAGGGGTGGGTGAGGAAAAATTTCTTCCCCGCGTCCACACATCATTTTCGTGGAAGAGTTAAGGCATACGAGAATATCGCTTCCTAATTTATTCGCACATTGCGTGATGAAAGATTCATCACACGCATATTCAGTGTGAACAAAGCGCAAGACCGCGGCGACATCTGCGGACCCGCCGCCCAAACCCGCGCCGATGGGGATGTTTTTTTCCAAATGAAAATCCCACTTATCAATTTCGGGTAAGCGTTCGCGCAGCAAGATGCGCAATTTTTGCAAAAGATTAGTGTGGGGTGACAGAAAAGACGCAAAAGGCCCGGTGATAAAAATTTGCCCCGTCCCATTTTGGTCAATGGTGATGTGATCATATAAGTCAGTAAAACTGACGAGGCTTTCAAGGGCGTGATAGCCATCGGGGCGTTTGGAAAGCACATGAAGAAATAAATTTAGCTTTGCCGGCGCAGATACTATCATGACGCTTTATCAGGCAAACCATTTTCAATTTTTTGTTCGATGGTGATGCGGTCTTTTTCTTCCGGATCAAAACTCAACGCCCGTTTCCATTGAAAACGCGCCTCATTACGCCGCCCCGCCTTCCAATACGCATCCCCCAAATGATCATTAATGGTGGGATCATTCGGCACAAGTGAAACCGCCTGTTCCAACAATTCAACCGCCCGCGCGTAATTGCCGCGCAAGTAATAAACCCAACCAAGCGAGTCAACAATATAACCATCATCGGGTTTTAATGTGACGGCCTTTTCAATCATCTCCGCCGCTTTATCAAGATTGATTCCCTGATCCGCCCAGCTGTAACCAAGGTAATTCAAGATATAAGGATTTTCGGGTTGAAATTCCAAGGCGCGTTTTAAATCTTTTTCCGCCGCCGCCCACTTACCCAAACGTTCATGCACCATCCCGCGGGCATAAACCAAATTCCAATGCTGAGGCGTGATTTTATTATCAAGCAAATCAAACGCTTTGTTATAGGCGTCTAACGCCTCGTCAAACTTATCTTCGTTGCGGTAAATGTCACCAATTTGAATTTGCGCATCGACATCTTTTGTAGCCGCAACAAGTTGGGTTAGTTTTTCAATGGCTTGATCAACTTTGCCGTGTTGGGCAAGCAATTCCGCAATTTGACGATCAACACGAATTTGCAAATCAGGATCTTTGTCGGTGTCGATGCGTTGAAAGGCTTGAATGGCTTCGTCCAAACGCCCGGCATCGGCCGCCATTTGCCCCATCAATACAAAGGTGTCGCTTAATGACGGATCAAGATAAAGCGCCATGTAAGCAAATAACCGCGCACTGTCGGGATAGTCGCGATAAAGAACAATCGCCATATCAATAAAACTTTTTGCCACACCTTGCACGGGTGACGTGATCCGCGCTTCCGCCTCAACGGGCTCCGACGAATTTTTTGTGAGGATGTTCACTTGCTCGCGGATTGCTTTGGCGGGCTTTGTTAAATCATTGCGTTCAAAAACATCCGCAACCGTCATGAGGGCACGAAAAGATAACCCCAAAGACAAATAATCTTTTTTCGCAAGTTGCGCGAGGGTGGCTTTATCATTCATATAATCCGCAATTAAAATCGCGTGATAAAGATGAACGACATTACCGCGCAGTTCTGTAATATCTTTTTGTTTTACACCGGCCGCCGCCCATCCACGCACAAGGGGCGTTACAAACTCGCTGATCCCGTCTTCGGGAATGGTTGCGGCCTCAGTACGTGCAGCGGCAAAATCATTTTTCTTGAGAGGTTCTAAAAGTAAAAATAAACGCGGCAATGATGTTTGATCTCCTTTCGAGATCGCATCGCGTGCCAGTGTGATTGCGTCCGCCGCCTGGCCTGAGCCCATCGCCAAAATCATCGCACGGCGTTTCAGATCCATATTCTCCGGATCATCAGCCATCGCCTCTTTTAAGAATTCATAAGCGCGCGCCCAATTGCCATCATTTTGCGCAACACGCCCCGCCAAAAAACTTCCCGCCAATGTTTTCTCCGGATATTCCGGCGCACTCCACACATACTCACGCGGCGGCGCTCCCGCATCACGCGGTGCGCGCAAGACTTCGAAAAAATTTGTTTTGTGTGCAACCAGTGCAAAGCCAAGCAAGCTCAGCAACAACATCAAGCGCAGATGACGACGGGACGACGATGACATGAAAACATCAAATTAGAGGTAAATATTCATCTATCAATACACAGGAGAGACAAAAAACACCACAGAATTAATAAAAACTTATCAATTACATAATATAATTAAGTTGTGTACAAGGATTTTTCGTTTTTTAGACGAGGGAATTGAAATTTATGCCTCAAGATGTTGAGAGTGAGCCATATGAATTGCCCGAAGGTGAACCAAAAAGTGAACCGAAAGCTGAAGCTCCACCAGAAGGTCATGAGATTGTGGTGGAACACACGCGCTCTGAAGATGGACCGTCACGCAGCAAGC
>JAIXWE010000039.1 GCA_027482195.1 Alphaproteobacteria bacterium
AAACTGGTGCCGGCTGAGGGATTTGAACCCCCGACCTTCGGTTTACAAAACCGCTGCACTACCCCTGTGCTAAGCCGGCTGATTTAAAGCGTCATGATCTTTAGCCTTTTTTGGGACTTTTGAAAAGCTTTTTTCGTTAAAAATTCTTATTTTTGAGACATTTAAGGGCTGCGACCTAGTGTTTTTAACTTTTTTTTGCTAATCTTTTCCCTTAATAAGTCAAATAATTTGGGTGTTGGGTTTCACACGTGGCCGATCAAAAAAATACATCGCATGACAGCGCCATTGGATGGTTTATCTTAGCTGTTATTTTCTTTTTGCTGATGATGCTGTTGTGGCATTTTCAGCAAGATAACATTCGCAATATGTGGCGGTGGATTCATTACGGCCAAATGACTGTGGCTTCTTTTTTTATTGATGAAGATAAATTTACAACCCTGATCCCCAACCCACAAGGTGCGGAATTGCCACCGGTTGAAATCAGCATGGCTTATATGCTGGATCAAGTTCCAAAAATTCCCAAAGAAAATTTGAACGGGCAGATGATGGATCTCATTTCTTATTTTGCTCTTGATCCTTATAAATATGTTTTCACGTCCATTCTTGTTTTTCTTGCTTTTGTTGCCTTGTTCAACGGCCCCAAAAGTTCGTACCGCAAAAGACTTGATTTAAATTTATTGATCAAGCGGCAAGCATCAAATTTTCCTTACATCGCACCGTTTGTGACATTTAACCCAGGCGATCAACCACCCCGCGCGCCGGGCGCACCCGTTCCCGCAGAGCTTCCCGTTTTCGCCGAAGCCTTAGGCCCCGAGGAGTGGATTGCCTTTCACGAAGTGCCTGTGCCAGACGGCAAACTTGATGCGGATGCCGCCACGCGTGCTTTTGCAAAACAATTGGGTGGGCCGTGGCGCGGGGCGATGGAGCTTGCGCCCTACAAACAAGTTTTGCTCGCGGCTTTTGTGTTGAAAGCCTTGCGCAAACGCCATGAGTCGGATGACATGCTGGGGCAGTTATCAATGAGCTGGTCCAAGGAACACGGGTTGAGAATTCCCGGAAAATTATTGCGCGACGCACGACGCATTTTGAAAGACAAAGATAAAACATCACGCATCATTTCAAAATGCAATCAACATGCGTTTGAAAATACGGCGTTGTTGCGTGCATTGGCAACGGCGCGCGCGGAAGGTGGCGTGTTGGCTCCGGCACAATTTGTTTGGCTGCGCGGTTTTGATCGTGATTTGTGGTATCCTTTGAATAATTTGGGGCGGCAAAGCTTCCACATGGAAGCCTTGGGCGCCATTTGCCATTACAAAGCGGAAAAGCAAGTGCAGCGCCCCATTCCGCGCCCGAAAGTTGACGATGCCGTCAAATCTTTGACTGAGTATATCTCTTCTTCAAACGCACGCCCGATTCCAACATTGGATTATTCCAAATCAAAGAAACGTGGTGTTAAAAAAATTAAAGGAAGCGCTTCATGAAACTCAACTCTCGCCCGACATCCTCCGCCCGTGTTGTTGATGGAATTTTAATTCTCTCATTGCCTGATGCGGTTCATCCTGTTGTGTGGCAAATGGAATTGGGGCAATCAAAAGCGTCAGCATTAGAAGTGCGCGACGTCAGCGAGGATTTATTCAGCCTTGTGTTAAAAACACCGCGCCAAGATGTTATTGAAGTGGCGCAGTTTCGTGAGAAATCCCACGCGCTTCATGTACTTTTTGAATTGTCCAAAGCGATGGAAAAAGCCAAAGGACAAATGCGCAGCCCCTTGCCCGCGAATGAAAACAACCACCATCTTCCGGCGGTGATCCCGGCCTCACCTTTAGCATATGCAACGGGTGGTCTTTTAAAATTCTTTCTTCGGGCAACCGCCGTTGCCATCGCACTTGTTCTTGTCATTATTGGTGGATTCTATGCGTTGAATATTTTTGGCACATCACAAACCACACCAATTCCTCAAGCGGCAACATCAGGCGTGCCGCAATCCGCTGATGAGTTTTTAGGAGCCCCATAACCTATGGCATTAGATCCAAAGTACGAAGTCAAACATAAGAGTCTTTTACGTGACTCGCGCCCGCTTTATGTGCGTATCGGCGAATGGTTGATGCAACCGGATCATTCTTTTGTGTTATTGATGTTCGGCGGAATGAGTTTTCATTTCTATGAACCGTGGTTGAGTTATTCGGATCAAATTTTCTTTTTCTTTCTCTTATATTTCTGGTGGTTGACGGCACGCAGCCGTGGCGTGGCGTTTAAACTTCCCATGGGATCAAAACACCACGACCCCAAAAGCAAAGACGGAAAAGCTTCGGGTATTCTTTATCTTGGCAATACCGACCCCTATCATGAAGAGGTTTGGTTTAATAATAGCGATGCGCGTACACATATTTTATATCTTGGAACAACCGGTTCGGGAAAAACCGTGGGCTTGCGCGGGATCGCGTCAAACGCGCTGACATGGGGTTCGGGCTTTGTTTACATTGATGGTAAAGCCGATACTGATTTATGGTCGTCTCTCTCATCTTTGGCGCGGCGTTTTGGGCGCGATGATGATTTGCTTGTTCTCAATTACATGACAGGAAATTCAGATCGCAAAGCTCCGTCAAATACGATGAACCCGTTTTCATCTGGTTCGGCCTCCTATCTGACCAACATGTTGGTCAGCTTAATGCCCGAAGCCGAAGGTGATAACGCCATGTGGAAAGAGCGTGCGGTGTCGTTAATTGGCGCACTCATGCCGGCCTTAACATGGAAGCGTGACAATCAAGACATTCCTTTAAGCGTCGGCACCATTCGTAGTTATTTGCAATTAAGCAACGTGATTAAACTTTCACGTGATGAAGCCGTACCGGAAAAGGTGCGCTCAGGGATTAAGGGATATTTGGAAACACTCCCCGGTTATGTGGATGCGGCGTTTGATGATGATGGACGCGATAAACCGATGGGCCCCGATCAACCGATGATCGACACAACCACCGCAAAAACACAGCACGGATATTTGTCGATGCAGTTTACGCGCTCGCTTCAATCTTTGGCCGATGATTACGGGTATATTTTTGATTCCCAAGCGGCGGATGTTGACATGGTTGACGTGGTTTTAAATCGCCGCATGTTGGTTGTGTTAATTCCGGCGTTGGAAAAGTCGGGCGATGAAACGGCGAACTTGGGTAAAATTGTTGCCGCCACGATTAAAGGGATGATGGGATCAACCTTGGGTGCTACCATCGAAGGGGAAAGCGCAAACGTTATTGAGAACAAACCCACCCACTCCTCAACCCCATTTGTCACCATTTTTGACGAGGTCGGATATTATACCGCACCCGGCATGGGGGTGATGGCGGCACAGGCGCGTTCTCTTGGGTTCTCGCTTGTTTTCTCGGCGCAAGATTTGCCCGCATTGGAAAAACGCGTGAAGGAAGAAGCGCGTTCCATTGCCGCAAACTGTAACATCAAAATTTTTGGAAAATTGGAAGACCCAACACAGACAAAAGAATTTTTTGAAAAAACGGTGGGATCATCCTTCACCACCGAAGTGTCGGGCTTTGCCACCGAAGGCACAAGCTTGACGCGCAGTTATTACGATAACTTCCAAGCGGGAATTCAAACACGTGGCCGCGCCGCTTATGATGGTGTGCGCGCCTTCAAAGAAGGTCAGGCGGTTGTTGCCTTTGGTGACCGTGTTGTCGATGTTAAATTTTATTTTGCCGATCCTGGCTTTGCCAAAGCGATGCGGGTCACGCGTTATATTTCCCTTCCGCCACCCGATGAAACCCACGCAAAACATTTGAAATCAATCGCGAATTTGCGTGACGCGATGGTGAAAAAGGGATGGTCAGCGGCAAAGGCCGATGTCGGACATCCCGCGAATGATGAATTAAAAGCCATTGATTCCGGCCTTAACTCTGCGCGTACTTACCAAGATGCATCACGCCTTGATGCGGGAATTACCGCACTTGTTGGGCTTTACGGCGTGAATAATTCCTTGGATGTTGTTGCAGCCCCAGCAACATCCTCGTCACCAGCCACAAATACATCCTCATCTTCGGGAGGCGGAAACCCCATGTCATTTTTCTCAGGCCCACAAGGAGGCGACGTCATGCAACCTCCGGAACTTACCGAAGAAGAGCAAGCACGCCTGGACGAAGAAACACGCCGCATCTTGGAAGAAGCCGCAGCGGCTGCGCGTCAATCTATTTTCCGCTCCGCGCCAAACGAGGAAGCTGAAAGCGATTAAGTTTAAGTTACATTCGCGCGGGAATTTCAAGACCTAAAAGATCAAGGGTTTTTTCAAGCTGGTTATAGGTTGCTTGGCACAACCCCACCCACCCACGACGCTTATTCTGATCTGTTTCACTTAAAATATGTGTGGTGGTGTAAAACGCACTAAATTCCTGCGCAAGTTGGAAAGCATGGTCACACAGAACATGCGGAGTGTAATTCTTCGCTGCCAAAGCCATCACTTGCGGGAAACGCTGTAACGCCAAATGAAGCGCGCGATCTGTGTCACTGACTTCCCATTCACTGGCGGCATCATCACCTTGTGCTTGGGCTTTCTTGATCAAAGATTTGATCCGCACTGCTTGATAAAGAATGTAAGGCCCTGTTTTGCCTTCAAAGCGCGTAAGGCGATCTAAATCAAAAACATAATCTGCAATCCGGTTATTTTGAAGATCGGCAAATTTAATCGCGGCAATTGCAACCTTGTGCGCGATGTCTTGCAACTCCGCATCATCAATGTCTTTATCCAAATTGGTCTCGCTCAATTTTTCCAACGCCTTGGCACGACCCATCTCAAAAAGATCTTCCAATTTCATGACACCGCCAGCGCGGGTTTTAAACGGCTTGCCGTCGGTTCCGTTCATTGTGCCGAAACCTGCGTGTAATAATTCCACATCGTCATTGATAATTTTTGTTTTGCGCGCCGCACGGAAAAGTTGATCAAAATGCAAATGTTGACGTTGATCCACCACATAAACCATGCGCTGTGGGTTATAATTTTTAACGCGATCAACAATGGTTGCCAAATCTGTTGTGCCATACATTGTCGCGCCGTCACGTTTATATAAAATTAATGGCGGATATTCTTTTGTGTCGTCATTTGATTTAACCGGAATAACAATTGCACCTTGATCCTCCACCGCAAGCCCACGCGCGCACAAATCATCCACCATGGGTGGAATAATGTCTTGCACATCCGACTCACCCTTCCACAGATCAAAAAATACATTCATCGCAGCAAAATTCTTGCGCATGGAATCAATCGAAATATCCATGATGTGCCGCCACAAGGCGATATAACCTGGACGTTTCTTTTGCAAATCAACCGTGGCGGCATGCGCAAGAGCCATCAACGCCTCATCCGCCTTGCACGCAGCCGACGCGGCCGGATAAATCTCTTCCAAATCTGTCATGGTGATGGGGGATTGATCGGGATAAGGCCCGGAAAAATTCTCATCAAAATAAACAAGATCGGGCATGCGCCGTTTCATTTCAACAAGCACCATGCCGATATGCGTACCCCAATCACCAAGATGCACATCACCCAAAACTTTATATCCCGCAAAACGCAAAATGCGGCACACCGACTCCCCAATAATTGATGCACGCAAATGCCCAACATGCATCGCCTTGGCAACATTCGGGCCGCCATAATCAACAATCACCTGTCGGTCGGTGTCCGCAAAAAATGGCACACCCCCACGCGGATCTTTTAATTGTGAGAAAGTAAAACGTGCCAAAAGCGCATCAGTAATAGAGAGATTAATAAATCCCGGCCCGGCAAGCGACACATTGATCAAATCCTTATCCGCGCCAAGAATATCACACACATGTTGCGCGATCACGCGTGGGCTTACACCCAAAGACTTCGCCGCCATCATCGCACCATTACATTGAAATTGCGCCAAATCAGGTCGGTCGGAAAATTGTACGCGCCCACATGCGGCATCAACGCCTTGACTTACAAAGGCTGCGCCCACTTTTTCCGATAGAAAATCAATTAATGTTGTCATTCGTCATCCTATAATTGTGCAGCCATCAAATTT
>JAIXWE010000040.1 GCA_027482195.1 Alphaproteobacteria bacterium
CGCATGAACATGATTTACATGGAAGGTGGCGAAAAAATTGCGGGGGTTGATTACTGCCCCCTCATCATCCGCCACATCGGTGTGTGAGATAAAGAAAAAGATAGAGGAGAGAGATAATGGGAAAAGCAAGTGTTTGGGGAAGAGAGCATGATGAGTCGATTGCGAAGGCTAAACAATTCGGAACAATAGAGAATGGCTGGCTTGTTGGAAAATACTGGAATGACTGGGGCGCTTTTGCAAAGGGTGAAATTTATCCAGCGGTTGCTAAGGAACTTTTTAACACCAACAGTCCAACAAAAGACCAAATTGCGACGGCAGGCCGATTTTATAATAATTTAAACAATAGCCCAAATGCGCGTAATCTTCTTCGCGGTTTTCAGGATAATGACGGAAATACTCTTGAGAGATATGTACCGTTGCGTAATGCGCTTGAGGGTAAATTCAGAACTCCGCAAACAGTTTTGAACATGGAGGCTGCATTAAAGGCTGACCCAACCCTTGATGATCGCATTAGCGCACTTGCAAAAAGTAACCCAAAACAAGCGGAGTCTTTAATCAGAAGCTGGGATGGTAGTACAAAAAATTTAAGGGAAATTGTAGATCGCGCCTCACCAAAACCGGGCGCTGTTCAGGCGGTTGCCGATAAACCAAAACCACCAACGGCAAGACCTCGTGCAACACGCGATGACGATGATGCTCCTGCTCGTGCGCGCGCTCCCGTTGCCACCGCTATAAGAGAGACAGCTCCGGTTTCTGAGAGATCCGCAACAGAAGAACAAGCCCCTGTTTCCGCACCAAGTGTGGATGAACGTCGGGTGGCTGTTACTGGACTTTTCACAAGCGATGAAGCAAAAGCAGGATTTAGCAAATATCTTCCTGCCGACATAGTTGAAGGCCTCACGGAAACAATCAAAAATAACCCAACATCTCAAGATCATCTTGCTGTTGCATTGCGCGAAAAAGGCGAATTATTTGACAGTATAAAGAACGGAGAACAATTATCCGCTGCGCAAAAACTAGAAGCCACATCATTAATGATGCCCGTTTTGTTCGCGCAAGGAATTGAAGGCAAGGCGGGGTCGGAAGGTGTATTGCGTTCCGAATTGCGCGGCGCGCTGACGGGTATGAATCTTGACCCGAATTTAGCAAACACATTTTCGGATGGTGTTTTAAGCAGCCCCAAAGCACAAGAAAATTTGGCGCGGCTTGCCACCGAAAATCCTGAGTTGCTTCAACGGCTCACAAGCAAAGATGCGAACAGAAGTACCGCAGAAATTGCCGAAGTTAAACGCCTCATGGAAAATCCGAAATTGTTGGAAGACGATAAATATATCGCCGAGATGCGTCAAAAAGCAGGCATGGGCCAGATGTTTGGCGATCTTTCAAAATGGATGCAAGACACGCTTGGCATTGATGTCAGCAAAATGTTCGGTGATATCGGATCCGGCTTAGGCGGTATGTTCAACCAAATCATGTCGTGGGTTAGCGGGCTTTTTGGCAATATGGGCGACGGCAATTTCATGCGCCAAATGGCGGGTCCCAATGGCTCCCAAGGTCTTGGCGGTATGATGGAGCGTTTTTCATCCGCAAACCAATATGCGATGGAACGCTCGGGCTTGAGTGCGCGCGTGAGTGGTGCACAGGCGCTTGATGCGAATGGCGACGGAAAAATTGATGACAAAGACCGTTTCAAAATTGTTGATGCGCAAGGAAACGAAACTTTTGGTTACGCCACAAATTTGAACCGCGCCATGGTGGGCGGGCAAGTTGTCATCACCGATATTGATTCCAAAACTGGAAAAGCAACGGGCGGACACACAACCATTTATGGTGGTGTCGTTTCAATTTACGATTCCAATGGCACAAAGTTGGAAGGCGATGTTTTGAAACAACGTGCCGGTCAATTGGGTGTGGGCATTCAACCACCATCACAAACACCCGGTATGGGCATGGCAAACGCACCGCCGCCCGTGTAAGCCTTCCCGGAGCTTAAGGGGTTACTTTTTTAAGTTTGGGGTTGAGGTAATCTTTGCTGATATTCACCGTGGCGCGGGTGCCGATTGCATCATAATGCCCATCCAACCATTCGCGCGCCATGTCGCGGCCAATGTCACGCAAATGCGTTAAAAACGCCCATGATGTGTCAAACTTGCTTGCCACCGATAAATCTTTCATCGACTCTTCTGCGCGAATGGCGTGAAGGCGAATGTCTTTATACATCTTACGAAATTCCGGCTTGATCATGTCATCGCGCAACAATTTTTGCACAAAACTGATCGCGCGCAATTCTTTCAACAAAGACGCATTAAAGGTGATTTCATTGACACGGTTATCAATCGCATAACTTTCCATCGGCACATCATTACGGATCATTGGGTTGACATGAATAATCAACACATCTTCAACTTTGGCGCGGTAAAATAACGGCCATAAACTTGGGTTGCCCATGTAGCCCCCATCCCAATAATGATCCCCGTTAATTTCAACCGCATGAAACAAAAATGGAAGGGCGGCAGACGCCAACAACACATCCACCGTAATCTCATGTGTTTCAAAAATTTTTGCTTCGCCCGTGCGTACATTGGTTGCCGTGACAAATAATTTCGCGTGCTGGCAATTTTGAAGACAGTCAAAATCAATGGTGGATTCGATAATCTCACGCAACGGATTGACGTTGTACGGATTGAATTGGTAAGGCGAGAACGTACGAAACGCCATATCCATCATTTTAAAAGAAAGCGAGTTTTCCAAACCCCAATGCGCCCCAAAAGGGTTCAGACCCATCAAAGTTTCAAACGGTGAGCGTTGAATGGGTGAGAAAACAGACCCAGCCGCCGAAATTGCTTGCCAAAATTTTTGAAGGGATTCGCGCGCACCGTCATTGCCGCCTTTTGTCAGTCCTTGAAGCATGACGGCCGCATTCATACATCCGGCCGATGTCGCGGTGATGGCTTCGAAATCAAGTTTTTCGGATTCCAAAAGATAATCCAACACACCCCATGTGAACGCGCCATGCGCGCCCCCGCCTTGTAATGCCAAATTTATTTTTTTGAGCTTAAGGCGTGTCATGATGATTTCCGAAGACCCAATCCCATTGCTTGGCGCATGAAAAATTGTTTGGCCACCGGCGTGTGTTCGATCATTTTTAAACCCGCACGGCGCAAGGGGCCGATGAAGGGCAGATTGTTTGAAAATAATTTATTCAAGCTGTCGGTCGCGGCCATCATCATCATGGTATCAAGCTTGCGCGCACGTTGGTAATTTTCAAGAAGCTCATCTGCGCCCGTGTCATGTCCCGCATGATAAGCGGACGCGATCATCTCAGATAGGGTTTGAATGTCGCGCATGCCGATATTCAAACCTTGACCCGCAATTGGGTGCATGGCGTGGGCGGCTTCGTTAATCAAGACACAGCGGTGTCCAACATAACGATGGGCATGTTTGAGGGACAGCGGCCAAGCCGCGCGTTTCCCCGCCAAAGCAATCGCGCCATATTCGGGCGGCATGCGCGCCGCAATTGCAGCCGTGAAAACAGCATCATCACAATCTTTAAAAATGTCGGCCTTTTTGCCATGCACCGTCCAGACGATGGACGAACGGTGACGTCCTTTTTCATCATCACACATGGGCAGAGCCGCAAACGGCCCATCACCGCGAAAATGTTCAATCGCAACATTGTGATGGGGGTTTTCATGCGTGATCGCACACACAAAAGCGGTTTGATCATAGCTCCACCCATGGCCGGGTACGTTCATAAATTCCCGCACGCGCGAATTTTTCCCGTCCGCACCGATTAAAAGCGGGCTTGAAAAAACACGTTTGTCTTTCAAGGTCACGGTGGCTTTTGTTGCATCTGTTTTGATATCGCTGACGTGCGCTTCGGTGATGTGAGTCACATGCGGAAATTCTTTTAATTTTTTTGCCAGCGTCATGCGCAGATCGTAATTATTGAGAATATAACCAAAGGCGTTATCCCCAACCTCAGACGATAAAAATGTCAAAAGCACAGGTGAAGATTCATCCAAAATGCGAATGTCCAAAATGGGGCAAGCGCGCTTTTCCAAATCGTCCCACACACCACATTCTTTCAAAACAAAATGGGATCCGTGTGAGATGGCGGTGGTGCGGATGTCATGATGGGTGACGCCTGGTGGTGGGTCGCGATCGAGACATAGGACGGGAATATTGTGTGCGCCCAAATGCGCGGCCAAGGTCAAACCCGCCAAGCCGCCCCCAACAATCACGGCGGCCGGTTGGGATGGGGGGGTGTGGGGAGAGGATTTTTTGCGCGCCATGTCTTTGACTTAGCTTTTTTTGAGGTAAAAAGCCATGCTTTGCGGTATATTTGTGCCATAAAAGACGAAAGCTTGACAAAAAGCCTATTTATTAACATAATATAAAAAAGAATTTTGAGGGTTGTGATGAACGAAAAAAAATTGGCATTCGCCCTTGTGGCATCGGTTGCCGGGTCAAGTTTGATGACACCTTCGGCCGAGGCACAAATTTCTTATGAGACAAGCGCGCAACAAACCCTTCCACGCAACACTTTGGGTGTGCGTTTGATTGCATTGGATGCGCAAGGCAACCCGTTGGGTGATTTGCACACGTTAAAAAGCAATCCCAAAGATCCGTCGGATGCGTTCTTCTCAAAACCTCAACGAAGTGGGTCGGTTGATTTTGATGTTGTGAGTTGGTTTCAACAAAAAGCCCGTCTTGGATTTTTGAACGCGGGGCTTTCGTTAAACGCTGTGCAACAACGTGACATGGAACGCCAGATTGAAAATTTGTCGCTTGATTTATTGCGCTTAAAACCCGACATGTTGGCGAAGGTGCGTTTGGATATTCTTGCAAGCACCCAAGCGGGTGATAAAATTTATTCCGTCACCGCGGTGATTGGCCGTGAAAATATCGCGGGTGTTGACACACTTGTGCCGCGGCGCACATTGAAAGAGCAAATTTCAGATTACGCAATTGCCGCCCCCGTGTTGCAATTAACCAGCACACCACAAACGGACAGGGCTGCGAACACCATCGCGCAATCCATTGTGAAGGCGTGCGGGTTTGATCAAGGATTACAGCCTCTTTTCGCGCAAGCCGTTCATCAAGATCTCAATTCAAAGATTGGATCGTTCCAGCAACAACCGCAAAATTACACCTATCAATTTGATATTGAAAAATTGAAAGTGCGCGGTTTGGTTCAAACGACGGTGGGGCTTGAACAAAATCAAACCGGACTTGGGTTCGTAAGCCAAACACCCCAAGCACAATGCGTAAAAGTTTCGCCGAATTTTTAAGTAACGGGCGCGTCAACCTTCACGGGAAGATCAGCCGCAATCGGTTCATCATCCAACATCTCAATCATGCCGGAAGGTTGCACCGAAAAATTCGCGATGAAAAGCGCGTTGGAATAATAGACAACCGCATCACACATGAAATGGCCTTGCTCGTTGCGGCCTTCATAAGTCGCGGCGCGCACGGTGCCTTCAATGACCGCTTTGGCTTTTGAATCATCGGTGATGGGAAGATGGGGGTCGTTCATGCTTTCGGCAATCAAAAACGGGCCTTCTTCGCCGCGCACAAAGAAACAAAAGAAACGCAAATATTCCAAAACATTGGCTTCGGAAATTTGCACCGGCGCTTTTTTATTCACTTCGTGAATGGGCGGTGAGGTTCCGTTGAGGCGGTATAAATTCCCCTGATCCGTCAGGTAATAAATTGAAAGTTTCGGCTTGCCCCAGCTTTTGTCGCGCAGCCGAATAAGAACAACATTTTCATAAAATGGGAGTGAGCGCCAACCCACTTCCGTCGTGGCCGGATTTCCTTGATATTTCCCATCAATCGGGGAGACTTGAGATAAAAAACCCTCTAATTCCGCGCCGGTTACCGGATTCCAATTATTATCTTCATACATGTAAGATCACCTGAAAAAATTGAATTGAGCCAGATTAAGCGATTGCGAAAGCCTTGCCTAGCGGTTTCTTGACCAAAATCGGACAAAAGGCATGTGGATAAAAGGTTGACTTTTGTCCCGTCCTTGGCTTAAAACCACGTCTGAACTTAAAGTAAGACCGTAAAAAAGAGATTAAAGAGAGATCCTCATGTCTACAAAACGCACCTATCAGCCCAGCAAACTTGTCAGAGCACGTCGTCACGGCTTTCGTTCCCGTATGGCCACAGTTGGCGGTCGCCGCGTTTTGGCACGCCGTCGCGCCAAGGGCCGTTCCGTTTTATCAGCTTAAGCGAATGCGCGATTGATGCGCGCCCCGAAAACCCATCTCACTCAAATTAGCCGCCTGCCTCACCAGGCGGCTTTTGCATTTATTCGTAAAGCCGAGAAGAAATGGGTGACCGAAGCCTTTGTTCTTCAAGTCTGTGAAAAGATTGAAAGCCGCAAGCCGCGCCCACAAGATTATGGCGTTGTGATCACCGTATCAAAACGTGCGGCGAAATCGGCCGTTGATCGCAACCGCATGCGCCGCAGGTTACAAGCGGTTGTGAGGCTTATTTTACCCAAACTGGGCAAAGAGGGCTTTGATTATAACCTCTCCGCACGTGCCGCAAGCTTGACGCGTGATATGGTTCAGATGGAGAAAGATTTAACCTGGGCGTTAAAACGCCTTGAGATGTTGAAATGAAATTTATTCTTTTAACGCTGGTGACACTTTATCAAAAAATCTTCTCCCCTTGGGTGGGCAATCAATGCCGGTTTTCACCCACCTGTTCGCATTATGCGCGGGAAGCCCTCGAAAAACACGGCGCATTAAAGGGGAGTTATTTAACGGTGAAACGCGTCATGCGCTGTCACCCTTATCATAAAGGGCCGTGGATTGATCCCGTGCCATAACCTCGCTATAAAGACCGACATACAAGGATAAACAAACATGATGAATGCACCTCAATCGCCGCTTTCTCCTCAAGGGGGCGGTATGCACCCTCAAGATTTACGCAATATGATCGTCTTTATTTTATTGGCGATCGGCATTTGGTTTGCCTTTGAACATTTCTTCATCAAGCCGAAAATGGAAGCTTATAAACAAGCCGCCATCGCGCAACAGATGGCCTCCCCGATTGCCGCATTGCCCGCAACACCTTTGTCACGTGACGATGTGATGGCGAAAACAACACGTCTTGAAATTTCCGCGCCGCAATTGAAAGGCACACTGAGCCTTACCGGGAATCGCATTGATGATATCGCGCTGATGAAATTTTTTAATTCGGAAGCGCGTGCCGAGAATGATCACGTGGTGTTGTTTTCACCCGCCGGAACCGACATGGCCCATTATGCCGAAGTGTCGTGGTTATCCGATAATCAAGGATTGGTTTTGCCCAATCGTGACACGGTGTGGCGCGTGGTCGGTGCCAATAAAACATTGACACCCGAGACACCCGTCACACTGCAATGGGAGAATGGCGCAGGGTTGGTTTTTGAACGCATTTTTGAAATTGATCGCAACTTTGCCGTCACCGTCACCCAAAAAGTAACCAATAAAACCGCTGCCCCGGTCACATTGTTTCCTTACGCCGCCCTTGTGCGCCAAGGGGTTCCCGCGCATGCGTCAACCGTTGGGTATGAAGGGCCGTTGGGATATATCGGCGAGAATTTGGAAGAAATAAAATACACCGATATTTTAAAAGATGGCGCGCAAAGCTTTTCCGCACAACAAGGCTGGATTGGTTTTGGCGAAAAATATTGGCTCTCCGCCCTCATGCCATCACAAAATCAAACACTTGATTTTTCCTTTCGCGGTCAAGCGTCAAATGACCCGGAAGATAAGCGCGGTTTGAAAGGATTTTATCAATTGGATGTGCGCGCCGCACCCATTACGGTGGCCCCCAATGAAACCGCTCAAGCGCGCATGGATGTTTTTGCCGGCGCAAAAAAACTTTCCGCACTTGAAACTTACGAAGAGAAATTAAATCTGCCGAATTTTGATTTGGCGATTGATTTTGGGATGTTGTATTTTCTCACACGCCCGATGCAATTCTTGCTGACCTTATTTAATTCCTGGGTTGGGAATTTTGGAATTGCCATTATTCTTTTGACCTTGGTGGTGCGCGCGGCCGTATTTCCGCTTGCCAACACGTCGTATCGCTCCTTTGCCGGATTGCGCAAAATTGCGCCGAAAATGGCGGAATTAAAGGTGAAATATGGGGACGACCGCCAACGCATGCAACAAGAATTGGTGAAATTATATGAGACGGAAAAGGTCAACCCCATGGCCGGATGTTTTCCGCTCCTTCTACAAATTCCGATTTTCTTTGCTGTTTACAAAGTCATTTCCATCTCGATTGATATGCGTCATGCACCGTTTTTCGGATGGATCAAAGATTTATCGGTGGTTGATCCGTTGAGTATTTTTAATCTCTTCGGGCTTTTGAAATTTGATGTGCCGCAATTTTTGCTCATCGGCCCGTGGTCTTTGGCGATGTTGGGTTTGATGTTAATACAGAAAAAATTAAACCCACCGCCCACAGATCAAATTCAACGTGACATGGCCAATTGGATGCCGTGGATTATCACCTTGACCATGGCGCATTTCCCATCGGGTTTGGTGATTTATTGGACGTTCAGCAATTTGCTCTCGGTTATTCAACAATATGTGATTATGCGCTCGATGGGTGTGCCGGTTTATTTGTTTGAAAAAGAAGCGGCGATTGCGCACAACGAGCAATATACACAAAAAACCGAAGAAGCGGCCGCGCGCGCCAAAGAAGAACGCGCCAAGATCGAGAAGAAAAAAGACGTTAAAGAAGGGCTTTTTGATGCCCCCGATCAAAAATAAACTCTTTTTAGAGAAATGCGAATTTGTCGCAGGGGTTGCGCATATTTCCACCCTGCCCAACCGATCATGGCCGGAAGTGGCCTTTGCCGGGCGGTCGAATGTGGGCAAATCATCCTTGATCAACGCATTGTTGGCGCGTGAATTGGCGCATGTCTCCAAAACACCTGGTCGCACCCAACAATTAAATTTTTTCCGTTTAGGCGAGCACGCACATTTGGTCGACATGCCCGGCTATGGCTATGCGAAAGTGTCAAAGACATTGAAAGATGAATGGAATGAATTGATTAAACTTTATTTGAAAGGGCGCGCGCAATTAAAAGCGGCCTTTGTCTTGGTGGATTCCCGTCACGGCTTAAAAGAAACAGACCATACCATTCTCGATTTATTGTCCGAACATGCGGTGAGTGCGCGCGTCATTTTAACCAAGGCGGATGAACCAAAACCCCATGCGTTGCAAGAGATGATTGCACAGGTTGAAGCGGATATTAAAAAATACCCATCTGCGTTTCCTGACGTGTTGGCGGTGAGTGCGCGCGAGGGCACGGGCCTTGAAGATCTGCGCAGTGCGATTGCACAACTTTTGAATTATTAGTTTTTAGCGCGCCACAAGAACGGAATAATAAATAAAAGGGGATCCCGCAGGTGAAGCCGTTACGCACAAAGCCGGGCGTTCATCACAGGCCGCACAATTTGCCGTTGTGAAATCAGCATTTGGTGTTCCGCCATTATGCACCACGTCAATGAACAAGCTTTGCAACCCGCCCGTCACGTTTGGAATGGTGGTGGAACCAGTAATTTTTCGATTAATCTCCGCACATGCGGCTTGGGAGATTCCATACGCCACCGCCATCACGTCATCGGCCGCAGTGGGTGTCCATTGTACGTTTGAAAATAAACCAACATAATATCCATTGGCCGGATTTGAAACCACAGGTCCCATCGCATCTTTTGGAATTGCTTTTAACAACAATCCGCCGCCATCGGGGTGAAATAATTTATGAACATGCGGGGCGGTGTTGAACGTGGCGTCAGAGGGGCGTGTATATAAAATCTCATCCGTGGTTGTACCCACCTGATCCATATTGTTGATGACGTTTTGAGCCGAGGCCATCCACGCCAAAATCGCATTCGCCCCGATTTTCGAGCGGCTTTCATCCACTTCCGCCGCCGGGTCGGTTTGTTGGTTGATTTGTGTGATGCTGTAGGTCAAGCCGCCGAACAAAACGACCGCAATCAAAACATAAAGAAAAACATTTCCGCGCTGTGACATTCTTCCATGATATCACAGGAAAAAAGATGACGTAAGGCATAGAATATGATGATATATCGTCATGACAAATTTCTCTTTGGACCCTTTATCCTTGCTGGCCGGGCTTGTCGTTGGCCTTTTGGCGGCGTGCGCGTTTTTGCTTCCCGCACTTGCGCGCCTGCGGGCGGCCAAAGGGTCTCAGCGCGATGAATTTGTAAGTCTTGCCAGCGAAACCTTGCGTCAAACCCAAGATGATTTTTTGAAATTAGCGGCCGAGAAAATTGCCGCCGCACAAAACACATCCGCCCAAGATTTAAATTTGCGCCAGCAAGCAATTGAAAACCTGGTTACACCCATCGCCACCAGCTTGAAGGATATGCAGCTTAAAGTTGAAAGTTTGAACCGCACCGGCCATGGGTTGGAAGTGCAACTCAAAAGCTTTACCGAAGATCAACGCCATTTGCGTGAACAAACCCAACATCTGGTTCAAGCCTTGCGCAACCCCACCGCGCGCGGCAAATGGGGTGAGATGCAATTGCAGCGCGCGTTCGAGCTGGTCGGATTTATCGAAGGCGTGCATTACACGGCGCAAACTGCGTTTAAACAAGATGGTCAAAATTTGCGCCCTGATTTTATCGTCACGCTCCCCAACGGGATCAATATTATTATCGATGTAAAAACGCCCCTTGATCCTTACTGGGAACATCTGGATCAAGGCCAGCCAGAGCAAAGCGATGTCACGCGCGGCCAGTTTCGCGACAAAATGCGCAAGCATATGAAAGATCTCTCATCAAAAGAATATTGGCGCGGGTTGAATGCCCCCGAATTTGTGGTGATGTTTTTACCATCTGAAAGCCTTTATGCGTTTGCTGTGGGTTCGGACTCCGCACTTTTGGAAGAAGCGTCACGGCAAAATATCGTGCTTGCATCCCCTTCAACCGTTATGGGCTTGTTGCGGGTGATCATGTATGGATGGCAACAACAAAAAATTGCGGATGAGGCCAAAAGCATCGCAGGATTAGGAGCGGAGCTTTACAAACGCATCGCAACCTTTGGGGAACATTTGGCGCGGCTTGGAAATGGTTTGGGAAGTGCGGTTGATCATTACAACAAAGCCATTGGGTCGTTTGAACAAAATGTCTTGCCGTCGTTGCGCCGCTTTAAAGATTTACAAATTCCGACCTCTGGCAAAGACTTGCCCGATACGAAATATATTGATACACAAACGCGCAGTATTGCCGCACCGGAGATGATCTCGAATGATGAAGACAGTGCGCGCATCATACAGACGGTGAAAAAATGAAACGCCCGATTATTATTGTCCCCGATCCGATCTTACGCACCATCGCAACGCCCATTGAACACATCACGCCCGCGATCCAAACTTTGGCGCAGGACATGATTGAAACCATGTATGACGCACCCGGAATTGGGCTTGCCGCCAATCAAGTGAATATCGCCCAACGTATTGTGGTGATGGATGTGCATTACCGTGATGATCAGGCCACACGAAACCCAATTGTGATGATCAACCCACATCTGACATGGACATCAGAAGAATTAAGCGAGTGGGATGAAGGATGTTTATCCATCCCGCAACAATATGCGGTTGTCACGCGCCCGAAATCAGTCCGCGTGGCGTATCAAGATTTGAACGGCCAAACACAAGAACGCCTTGTCGAGGATTTGGAATCGCATTGCGTGCAACATGAAATTGATCATTTGAACGGTGTGTTATTTATTGATTATCTGTCGCGTTTAAAGCGCGATATGATTTTGCGCAAAGTGGAAAAACAGCAACGCGAGCAAGCGGTGTTGTAATGACGTTGCGGGTTGTTTTCATGGGCACGCCTGATTTTGCTGTGCCGGCTTTGAAAAGTTTATGCGAACGTGACGTGTGTGATGTTATCGCCGTTTACACGCAACCGCCGCGCCCCAAAGGCCGGGGCGGCCATGTTCAAAAATCACCCATCCATATTTTGGCCGAAGAAAATAATATTCCCGTCTTGACCCCGCTTTCTTTTAAAAAAGACCCACACGCCGTTCAGGAATTTCAAAATTTAAACGCCGATATTGTGGTGGTTGCGGCTTATGGGCTTATTTTGCCGCAAACGGTTTTGGATGCACCGCGCTTGGGGTGTGTCAATATTCACGGGTCAATTTTGCCGCGCTGGCGTGGGGCGTCACCCGTGCAACACGCGATTTTATATGACACCGAGACCGGTGTGACCTTGATGCAGATGGAAGCGGGTTTAGACACGGGCCCGATGATTGCGATCCAAAAAACAAAGATTGCGGATGATGACACAACATCCGTTTTAATGGCACGCCTTGCCGATATGGGCGCACAGATGATCGCGGCGTTGATGGATCAATGTGGTGAGGGAAAAGACATCACCATAGAAAAACAAAATGACGCACTGAGCACTTACGCACCCTTGATCAAAAAAGAACACGGGCTTATTAACTGGAATGATAAGGCGGATCAGATTGATCGCAAAATTCGCGCGTTCAATCCATGGCCCGGAACATACAGCTTTGGCCCAAAGGGTAAGGTAAAAATTTTAAGCACGCAAAAATCATCCCACACCCATCATGGCCCCAACGGCGTGGTGTTATCAGCGGCCGGAGAAGTGACGTGTGGGATGGGCACAATTTTGACGTTGGATAAAGTGCAACCTGACAATGCAAAAGCAATGACGGTGGTTGATGCCATCAATGGCGGATATTTACAGGTGGGGCAAATGTTGCGGGATGCGTTATAAACTCACCATCGAATATGACGGTACAAAATATGCCGGATGGCAACGTCAGGAAGAAAGAATTATTTCCGTTCAAAGCGCGCTTGAGGAGGCGATTTTCGGATTTTGCCAGCATAATGTCACGTTATATGCCGCCGGGCGCACCGATTCCGGTGTGCATGCCTATGGCCAGGTGGCGCATGTTGATTTAAATCTTGCGCGCGTCTATACGGTTTTTGACATTCAAAAAGCGATTAATGCTCATTTAAAAAAGCACAAAATTTCCGTGATAAAATGTGAAGAGGCGGATGAAAATTTCCATGCCCGCTTTTCGGCAAAAAATAAACTTTATACTTATATCATTCTGAATCGCTCTTCCCCTCCGACCCTTGATCAACATCGCGTATGGCATGTGCGCCGTGAATTGGATGTGCCCGCCATGCAAGCCGCAAGCAAACATTTTTTAGGCACACATGATTTCACCAGTTTTCGTGACAGCCAGTGCCAAGCGAAATCGCCCATCAAAACATTGCATCGTTTTGATATCGTGCGCGAGCAAGAACGAATTTTTATTCATGTCGAGGCGCAATCCTTTCTTCACCACCAAGTGCGCAACATGGTTGGATCGTTGGCCTTGGTCGGGCACGGGAAATGGACGGGTGAGAATATTAGGGCTGCGCTGGATGCAAAAGACCGCGCCCATGCTGGCCCTACCGCGCCCGCTTCGGGACTTTATCTGGTGCGTGTCGATTACTGATTTCTGCCAATTTAATCTTGGTTTTGCTTATTTTGGCCTGTGGAAAGTAAGATTCTCTTAATTGTTTGAGTATTTGCAACAAGATTATCTGATTTAGGAATTGATTTACGAACTTTTCACCCCGCTTTAACCACTCCCCCGTATCATAAACACATGACGCTGTGAATCAACACAGGCGCGCAACGGGTAACGATGATCATTTAGGGGTCGGGAATGAAAGACACAGATTATACATCGCAAGCAGAAATTAAAATCTGGCCGCAAGCGGATTGCCGTTTTGCTTACACGATCAATAATTTGCAACCCGTGCGCTGTTCTTACATCGCGGATCAACCTTTATTTTATGCCGATTGCGATTATACGGATGAAGATGACGCACTTCTCGATGATCCTCTTTTTCAACAACTTGAAAAAGATATCGTCGCGTTAAGCCAGCGCACCGCCGCCTATGAGAAATTGGCACAAGGTTTTTATGAAGCGCCCGATGCACTTAATAAACGCGCACAAGAAGACATAGATTATTTATCACAAGGTAGAGCAACACAACTTACCCGTGATGCGATTTTGGATCTTTTGAATCAAAGCCGTTTTGCGGCGCAACTTTTATCAACCGCGCGCATGAACGGGATTGAGATTGAATTGTCGGATCAAATGGCCGACGCATTTTATGACCGCGACGCAAAAACAATTTTTATCCGTGCGACACAAAATTTAAGTGATGCATTTTTATTATCGGTGCGCGAATTGCGCCGCGCTTTTCATCATAAAAATGGCGCCGGCATTCACCCATTAAATTTACACCCCGATGTCGCGATTGTTGTCAATCGCGCCCAGACGGCCGATTTGGCGATTGCACAAATTCGCGCCGCATGGGATTTGCAATTAACCGGGAATAAATCCGCATGGACGCGTTTGGAAAATTCCCCCTTAAATGATTTGGCCCGCGCATTCGGGCGCGAAGCGTGTGTTGATTTTCGCTCTCTTAACTCAGGGGCGGCGGCACGTGCGGCGTTTGAATGCTGGTTTTTATCAGAGCGTTGCCGCAAGGCGGATCGCTTGTTGATCCAACAAATGTTGGCGGATTATCAAGGGTATATGTTTGCAGATAACCCCGAAGGTTCGCGCGCCATTGCAAGTGATATCTTGCGCCAATTGGGCGACCAGAACTTTGGTGCAAATTATTTAGCGGCTTCGGTGACCCAAATTCTTCAAGATCCTGTTTTCACGGACGTGCGGGATCGTTCCAATGCGAACTTTTTATGGTTCATTAAGTTTGAACGCTCTTTCCGTGAGAGCGAAGACACGCTAAACTCACCTACGACGCAAAAGCCGGCTCAGATTTTGTCTTTCCCCAAGGCGCACACCCAAAAGCCAAAACGGAAAGCAAAAAAAGATTTGGCTGACATTGTCTTGTTTATCCCGCCTGCCTCATAATTTTTTCTGTGTTCCTTCTTCTTTGTTTCTGATGAAAGTTTTTTGAAAGTATGTCGTTGTTGGCCGTCACCAATCATGGGGGATTATATTGCCCGCTCCACAAAGGGGGGACGCCGCGCGTCATTGATTGCAGTACATCTTATTTACCGCAATCTTACCATATTGAAGATCTTCTTAATCTTGATCCGCAAGATTTATCCCATGTCACGCCAAGTGATATTTTGGCGCATGCCCTTCATCACCTGACCCCATCCGACACCGCGCGGCTTTTGATCAATGAGGCGGCTGAGCGCGGTTGGGCATTCCATTTATCTTCAGAAGATGCGGATGTTGTGATTGATGAAACACATCGCACGGCGATGATCCCTTTGGGCACCGTGTCGCTCAGTGTTTTTGCGCGCCAATCTTTCCGTCACATTCCGCTTGTGGCGGGCGTGATTAAGGCATTGCGCCTTATTTGGCAAGCCGAGACACCGCAACCAAATGTGCCGCTTATTCCTTCTGCACTTTTGTTAAAAAAACGCATTCTGTGCGCGGATGTGGCGTGTGTCAGCCTTATCATTGCGTGGGAATTGCGCCAGATGGACCAACCAGAATTATGGCGGCAAATGATGAGCGGGGAATGCCATGATCTTGCTTTGATGCTGGCGGATGAGATGGAGCAAGGTGTTTATGATCACCCTTCAGAGTCATTAAATGTTTTATTTGCGGAATGGTTTTGGGATGATGACCGTTTGCAACACCATGACCGCATCGCCCTTGATGATTTGGATGTTGGTATGGCCGCGAATGATGGGCCTGTTTGCGGCACATCGGATTTGAAAGTCCAAGATGTGGCAAGCTTGACCACCCTTTATGACGGCCAATCTTATGCCGCGCAATTTGCGCCAGAGCTTATTACCAACAGTTTTTATCGCCGCATCCCCGATCTTACCAACCGGATTCACTTTGATCAGGTCATGGAAGATTATAAAATCATGCAGGTTGACTTAAGTTTCCGTGACCCTTACCTGGCCGACATTTTCAAAACAGGTAGACAGGCCGACATTTTGGTTTAAACTCAAAGCTATAACTGTTTTAAACAGGGGGCTTTGGTCATGGATTTTAAATCGCTTTTTCAAATCAAACCAATTGAACAATTTTTAGAAGTTGCGAAAGACAGCCATCTTCATCGCACGCTTTCCGCGTTTGATTTGGTGTTATTGGGTGTCGGCGCCATTATCGGGGCCGGCATTTTTGTTTTAACCGGCATTGCCGCCGCGACCCATGCGGGCCCGGCCATTATTTTATCCTTCGTGTTGGCGGGTACGGCCTGTGCTTTGGCCGCTTTTTGTTATTCGGAATTGGCCTCGATGGTTCCCGTGACGGGAAGCGCTTATTCTTACACCTATGCCACGGTGGGGGAGCTGGCTGCCTGGATGATTGGTTGGGTGTTGATCTTGGAATTTTCTGTTGGCGCCGCCACGGTGGCTGTTGGATGGTCGGGCTATGTCGCGTCATTCATGCAAATGATTGGTGCCCCCATTCCGCCGATGTTGCGCGAAGCTTTTACGGCTGCGGAAGGGGGCGGAATTAATTTGCCGGCCGCGTTGATTATTCTTCTTATGACCTTTGTGCTTGCGCGCGGCATCACTGTTTCCATGCTCATTAACAACATTATGGTGGTGGTAAAGGTGGCCGTCATTTTGCTTTTTGTCTTTGCGGGTTTGGGTCATATTGAGCCAACAAATTGGCAACCTTTTATGCCGTTCGGTATTCCGGGCATGGCGGCGGGTGCAGCTGTGATCTTTTTTGCTTATATCGGGTTTGATGTGGTAGCCACGGCCGCACAAGAATCGAAAAATCCATCACGCGACATCCCCATCGGTATTTTGGGGTCATTGGCCGTTTGTACTGTTTTATATTTGGCCGTTGCGGCCGTGCTCACGGGTGTTGTGCATTATTCCGAGTTGAATGTTCCCGCACCAATTGCTAAGGCACTTGATACAATCGGTTTAGGCATGTTGTCACCCATTATCAAAGTCGGGGCAATTGCCGGTCTTACAACCGCGATGATGGCTTTGTTATTGGGTCAAAACCGTGTGTTTTATGCGATGGGACGTGATGGATTATTGCCCGCATGGACGGCTAAAATTCATGACACATTCAAAACGCCATACACGTCAACATGGGTTGTTGGAATTATTGTCGCCACCATGGCGGCACTAACCCCGATTGGGCGTTTGGGTGAGTTGGTCAGTATCGGCACATTATTTGCGTTTTCACTTGTGTGTCTTTCGGTATTGATTTTGCGCAAAACACGCCCCGATGCACAACGTGGATTTTTGGCACCTTTATCGCCTTATCTTCCCGCTGCCGGTGTGGTTGTGAATTTATATTTAATGGCGGGATTGTCGTGGCACACATGGCTTGCGTTTTTCATTTGGACAACTATCGGCCTTGTTGTTTATTTCGCGTATGCACGCCAACATGCGTATTTGCGGAATAAAGCCTAAGGTGGTCGATGAAAAAGGCGGCGGTCATTGGCCATCCGGTGGCGCATTCTTTGTCACCAAAACTCCATCATTATTGGTTGGCACGCTATAAAATTGATGGGTCTTATGACGCGCTTGATATTTCACCAGATGAACTTCAAGAACGCTTATATGCGTTGCGGGATGAGGGGTTTATTGGGGTGAATGTGACCTTGCCCCACAAACACGCCGTCATGGAATTTTGTACAAGTTTAACCCAAGATGCGCAGCGTATCGGCGCGGTCAATTTAATTAAATTTTATCCGAACGGAATGATTGAAGGCCGTAACAGTGATGCTTATGGTTTTCTCGAGAATTTGAAAACCGTTCTTCCTTTTTCTGATGCCAAAGGAAAAATTGCCGTGGTGATTGGTGCGGGCGGTGCGGCGCGCGCCGCATGTCATGCGTTGGAGTTTTTAGACGTTGCGCAAACGCGTCTTGTCAACCGCACCCTTCATCATGCGGAAGCGATTGCGGATTATTACCGCATCATTATTCACGATTGGGATGAGATGAACGCCGCATTAAAAAATGCCGATATTATTATCAACACCACAAATTGTGGCATGAATGGGGACCATGATTTGGATCTTGAGGTTGATCTTACAAACCCGAACGCGCTTTTTTATGATCTTGTTTACACACCGCGCCAGACTTATTTTCTTAAAAAGGCAAAAGAATCCGGACGCAAAACGCTGGAAGGATTGGGCATGTTGCTCTATCAAGCGCAACCGTCGTTCCAAGCGTTTTTTGATGTGTTGCCGGAAATAGATGATCATGTTTTTGCGAGTGTGACATGAAAATTATTGGTTTGACCGGTTCAATTGGCACAGGAAAATCAACAACCGCACAACTATGCCGCTGCCTCGGTGCGTGGGTTTATGATTCTGATGCGGCCGTGCATCAACTTCTTGCGCCTTCGGGCAAAGCATTTCGTGATGTGGCTCTTGCCTTTCCCGAAGCGTGGGATTCACGCAAGCACGTGATTAACAGACAAATTTTGGGCGAAATTGTTTTTAAAGATCAAGGTGCGCGCAAAAAATTAGAGCAGATTTTGCATCCCCATATTTGGGCAGAACAAAAAAGATTTATTCTGAAAGCGCGCCG
>JAIXWE010000073.1 GCA_027482195.1 Alphaproteobacteria bacterium
AGTTAAAGGAATGGACGGCGTTTCCTATCGTGTGAACTGTTCCCCAAAATAAACCGAAACGAATTGGAGAGTAAAATGAGTGAGAGACAAGAAACCACCCCGTTAAAATCCCGTGCGGAAAAAGTGCGCGCATTTTTGCGCAGCCCCGTTGTTGATATTGGTCTTTTCGTGAGTGGGCTTAGCGGCACTTTGGCAACCGTGTTTGGCACATCCGAACTTGCCGAGCGTTTGATTGACGCCGGAAACCCGTATGCAAGTTTGGTTGCCGGTGGGGCAGGGGCCTTGGGTATGGGAGCGTCTTATACACTGGTACGCGCGTCAGACGCCATGAAAGAAATTTTTTCTGAAGACGCAGCAACATCCAAAAAAGCGAAACGAGATTTCATGCGTTCCGTCCCACGTTCGGCCGCGATTGGTGGGGCCGTTCTTGGGGGTATGTTCGGCGCGGCAGCTTTTCTTACTCAAGTAACTGCGCAAACTGAAAAAACTGAAGAGGCACGTATTGTAACCTTACCCGCGCTTGATCCAAACACCGTACTTCCGGCTAAGACGGCAGCACAAGAATTTTGTAAAGCCCGTGATGGTGGCCGCACCATTGTGGTTGAAACTGTTGGGCCGAACGGAAAACCAACCGAGTTTCGTTTGGCATGCCCTAAATAAGGGATAAGAAAGATAAAGGACAAAAGCGGCGTGTGTGCCGCTTTTTTCATGGAAATTTCCCACAAATACGTTTGAAAACATATCTTGTGAAAGAGGCTTGAAGCGGCTAATCTGTCATACGGTAATTTTCAAGATTTTCAGGGTGTTAGAGAATGCGCACGCCTTTTTTATGTATGGTGACAGTTTTGGCACTCACGGCTTGTGAGTCCGGCAAACCCATTAACGTCAAAGATCCCCAACTTGTTGCAACTCCCGATAAGGTAACCGCACAATTGGCGCAAGCTGCGGATAAGGCGTCTTCTGCGCTGCAAACGTTGGCGGCTGTGGAACAAAAACGCACACCGTCCGCGTCCATCGCGCCCATTACCGGCGCACCTCAAGAATTGATGCGCGCGGTTACCATCACCTGGGTAGGTCCTGCGGATCAGATTACAAAAATGTTGGCGGACCGTGCCGGATATCGCTTTCAAACATTGGGCGCAGCTCCCGCAACACCGTTGGTTGTGAATATTGCCGTCACCAACACACCAGTGGTCGAAGTGTTGCGTTCCGTCGGTCTTCAATTGGGGGCGCGAGCGGATATTCGCGTGGACTCCTCCCGCCAGATGGTTGAATTGCAATATGGCCCCGCCACGGGACAAGGTGATGTGATCACGCCGTTGCCGATGGATGGGATGAGTATTCAGTAAGATGAATGTGCGGATCATTTTATCTTTGGTGATTGTGATGATGGCGGTGCCGGCTGTGGCGCAAGAATTGCCGCCCAGCATGCGTGATCTTCAAGAAATTAAAGGCCTTTCTGAGAAAGCGTTGGAAAGCAAAGACAGCTTGCCGCTTGATATCCGCAAAGATGCGTTGAAAGAAGCGGCGTTATCTTACGGTGCGCGCGGTGGTTTGGCGTGGCGGTCTTTTCAAATTCGCGAACAGCTGGAACAACGCGCGGCGTATATGGACAGAATTTTTGATTTCCGCCAGTTGTTGATTGCCGCGCCTTCGGGGTTATTGATGGAACCGCCGATTATTTCGGAATCATTGGATGATTTATTGATTGAAACAGATGGGCAAACGGCCGCCGTGTCGGATGCGATTTATAACATCTCGCGCAATGTGCGCATTGTGTCCACTTCCCGCAATTGGCGGCAATATTTGGAACGCACATGGGGCAAGGTGGAAGAGCCGCCGGAAATTTTGCGTCCCAAAAATGATGAAGAGCGCGCAGAGTGGCGCATCAATGTTGAAAAAGGATGGAGCGAAGGCATCACCCAAGCCGATGAAGTATTTGAACAAGATTTGGCCGCGTTGGTTGCTGATTTCAACGGCATGGTGCGGTATCGGAAGTTATTGGCGCAAGGTATGGTGTCCCCGCCCTTTGCCCAACAGGTGGATCGCGGCGTAACGGGGGATGGCAGCACGTTGCGCGTGGGCGATCGCGCGGTGGCGATCACGGCGGTGCCACAACTTCTGACAGGATCTGAGATATGGCGACCCGCAAGCCAGTAAGTTTAGTGAAGGGGGATCAATCCCTTGTGCAAACATGGCCCGATGAACCCAATCGGTTTTTGGAAGATCATGTTGATCCGTTCCTTTTATTTTGTGTGAAAAAAGGTACATCGGATGTCAGCATTCAAACCGACCGTGTGGTTTACACCGATATTCACGGCACACTTTATCCTGCGACCTTTCGTGTTCTTGATGCCGCCGACATGGCGGTGTTTTTAAACAAAATTTATGGCCCCGACGCATTGGCACGTTTAGCATCAGGGACGGATTTAGATGTGTCGTATGAAATTCGCCCCGATCGTTATTCGCGCGTGCGTTTTCGTGTCAACATCACGCCCATCTTGGCAAAAGGGCGCGACGCCGCACAAATCACCATGCGTGTGTTGCCGGCCGAACCACCCAAGATGGATGATTTAAAAATTGAACAAGCGATCATTGACAATTGGGCACCGCGCCAAGGCATGGTGGTGATTACCGGGCCCACCGGTTCAGGGAAAACAACCTTGCTTGCGGCCGGAAACCGCATGTTGTTGGAACGCCCGATTGGCTGCGGCAAAATGTTGACGTATGAATCACCGATTGAATTTACTTATGATACGATTCATTCCCCGCGCTCATTGGTGGCGCAATGTGAAATTCCACGCCATCTTCCCGATTTCGCCGCCGGTGTGCGAAACGCCTTGCGCCGCAAACCCAATATTATTTTGGTCGGTGAGGCGCGTGACCGCGAAACTATCTCGGCCGCAATTGAAGCCGCACAAACGGGGCATGCGGTTTACACCACCACCCACACCACGGGGGTTGCGGCCACGGTGCGGCGCATGGTGTCGGCCTTTGATAAACATGAACGCGCGGAACGTGCGTATGCCTTGATGGAAACATTGCGCATGATTGTCACCCAAGCGTTGGTGCCGCGCAAAAATGGCGGCCGTATTGGCGTGCGGGAGTGGATGATTTTCCCCGATGAGGTGCGTGAAAAATTGCTTGATATGGATTTTGACAATTGGTCGAATGAAATTCAACGCATGATCCCGTCTTACGGACAAACCATGAGCAAATCCGCCGGCATCGTGTTTGAACAAGGCATCATCGACAAACGTCATTATCTTCTTCTCACGTCCGCGGGCGGTTCTGGCGGGCATTAATTTATTTCTTTTTGTTTTGTGGTAAACTTTCTTCATGGCCAATAAAATTGCAGAGCTTCAAGAACAATTAAATTGGCATTGGCGCAACACCATGCGCCCCATCCGATTTTTCGGTCTTGATGTGAAGGCGGCGGTGCCGTTTTTTGTTCTGTTATTTTTTCCGCGCTGGAGCACGCTTATTTTTGCCTTTCTTGTGGTGGCGTTCTTTCAATTCCTGGAAAAGCGCGGTTTGACTTTTGATGCCGCCATGCGCGCCACACGGCTTTTGATTTTTGGCCCAAAACGCCCCGCCCTTATGACGTTTCGCCACCGCAAATTAAAAGATTTTGGGTAAAATCTTGCATCTTGCCGTTAAGGGCGATAAGGTGGCTTTTCTGTTTTTAACCTATTAAACATGCAAGTTTTTTTCATGGGTGTGTCACGTTTTTTTCTTTTATCAACGGTGATGGTGGTTGCCGCCACACCTGTTCATGCGGGGTTTGAATTTAAACCCGCACCGCGCATGGCACCCCCCACCGTCGCCGCCGCTGCACAAAACGCGCCAGTGGTTGAACCCATGAATTTGGATTCAGGCGGGCCATTAACCCCCATGCCGATTGAGCCGGTTGCGGAATCAGATATCATGAGCGCGCCGCCCATCCCCGCATCACAATCCTCACCCGCGTCTTCACCCACTCCACAAGAAAATCGTGCTAATAAGCAAGTTCAAAATCTGCGCGTGGCCGGATTTGGTAAAGATATTCCGTTGAATTTGGCGATGTCACAAATTGTGCCACCGTCTTACCGTGTTGATTACGCCCCTGATGTCGATCAAAATATGTTGGTGTCATGGAACGGAAATAATCGCCCATGGGCCGATGTGGTTGATCAAATTTTGCGTACGCAAAATTTGACGGTGGCGCTTTCGGGTGCGGTGATTACCATCTCAAATGTGGGTGGCGCGTCAACGATGCCTTTAGCGTCTCCTGACACCCAAGTGCTATGGCGTGCGCAAGCCGGCTCAACCTTGCGCGAAACTTTAACGCAATGGGCAAAAACCCATAATGCTTATTTGGAATGGCAATCTGCCTATGATTATCCGATCACGAATGCATTTTCATTCGACGGCTCTTTTGACCGTGCGGTCGATGCGCTTTTGACATTGTATCAAACGGACAAAAACCCACCAAAGGGGAAATTATATCCCAACCAACCCAACGGCCCGGTTGTTTTGGTTGTGCAATAAAGCTCTCTCACTCTTCACAAAACTTTTTCTCTCTGAGGTAATTCTTAGGCAAGCAATATCTGCTTAGATACATAAAAGGTGTATCCAGTAGCGAGATTGCATATTTGATCACCAGTCCAGTTAGTATTATCTCCCACAATTGATTCTGGGGTATTGTCCCCGCAAAAGCTAATTGGAAGAAAAGTATGGCAATGAGTGTCTGACTTACAAAGGTTGCTAAGTTGTTCCTCAGCCATAGATGTCTGCCCTTTGTGAATGTTCTTATTTTGTCAAAGAACCACACATTGAAAGTTTGTAGCGCAAAATATGATACCACAAGGTCGGCAAGCGTTATTCTCCATTGGCCAGAGAAAAGTGTTTTGAATTCATCGTTTAGTGTTGCTGTATCCGCAGGTGGTAAGTAAAGCGCCGCGTTAATTGCCGCAATAAAAACAACCAGGGTGAAGGTACCCATAAAAACAGTTTTATAACCTTCTTTTTTGCCGTAATGCTCACTTAAAAGATCAACTGTCATAAAGAGAACTGCGAAGAGCACACTTCCAAAAACAAGAGGGTGTCCAAAAAAACTCACTTGTACGTTAATTGTAATTTGGACAAGAATTATGAGGAGAATATGAAAGACAATTAAACCCTCTTTCCCGAAAAACTTTAAGAACCCTAAAGCAAGGCAAAGATTCAACAAAATAAATAATATTATAAATATTTCCATCGTTGGTTATCCCCTTTATTTAATCTGACCAACTGTTGCGTTCAAGTTGTTTGCGCGCTTGCGTACTTCAAGCTCTAACATCTGGGATAAAATCATCTCACGGCGTTGCAAGCTTTCCAACAAATCGCGTTGTTGCATGAGTGACAACGCTTTGATCGCAACACGTTGGCGCATGACGTTCGCGGGCTTATCCATTAAATCGGCATAAAAGAGCGGATCTTGAAACATGCGTTTTGTTAAAACTTCCATTTGCGCGAAATAACTTGGGTTTGCGCCCAAGAATTTTGTCGCTTCACTTTCCGACATGCCCATATTTTGAAGCACGCCGCGCACAAAATCACCGGACCCTTGAGGGCCTTGGGCCTTGTCACCCGCAAGTGCCGTGAAAGAATTGCGCGCCACACTGCGCGTTGTGTAAAGAGAGCGTATATCTTGCACCAAATCAGAGGGTGCGCGCGCAATTTGATCGGCCGTGACACGATCAAGCGAATCGGTTCCGAATAAATTGAGACCCAAAGCCAACAGATCCCCTTCGCGGCGTGATATTGCCGTGTCGGTAAAATTGATGTCGAGGGTTAAAGGCCCTTCAAACGAGCGCACATAATCCACATCACGGTTTAAACGTTGGTCTTTTTCACGCGTTGCATCTTTCAACGGTTGGCAAATGGCCGCAAGCGCATTGTTGGAATCAACCGTGCGGCAAAATGTTTCTTGAAAAAGTTTGATCCGTTGGCGTTGCCCATCAACCCCGGCCGCATTTGCCGCAAACGACGTGCCCGCACGTCCCACATTGCGACCTTGCATGACCTCGGATAAGGCCAATTGGGTTGCGCGGCCACGCAAATCACTGTTTGCCAAATTTTGTGTTAAAGATCCAAAGCGGCACAAAGCTTCGGAAGGTGTATAATCTTTGATGGTGCGGGCTTGCATTTCTTGAAGCGCGCGTTGCGTGTTTAATTGCGTTTGCGCATCCACGAAACTTCCCAAAATTGCCGTTTGCGCCGCAATGCTTGATGAAAGTTCCGTTGCCATGCCGCGCAAACCATCCCGCCATTGCGCCGTTTTCTCCGATGGCACAGAGACCGCCCACGAGGGTGAATTCAGTAAGATATTATTTTCAAAATCAATCGATGATTTTGTCACAACTGGCGCAGATGAAACGGTCAAGCGCAAAGCACCCAGTGGTGTTAACGTGCGCGGGCAACAAGATTCGTGTGTGTTGATGATGCTGGTGACAAAGCCGCTTTGCCCCGCGGATAATTTTTGCGCCACATCAATATCCATTTCAAAGAACCCGGCGCCATTGCTGATGGATGCTTTGGCCTGTGCGCCATCAACATTGATGACGACATTCGCGGCGCGTGTCACTTTGCCGCGAAATTCCACCGCGCCCGTGTCCGGATTGATCAGATACGCCAGTTCATTCATATGAACCAATCGGTCTTTTCCCACGGGAATTGTGAAGGACAACAAAAGCGGCGCGCTTGCGTCATAATTTAAATTTTGGAATGAAAACCCGCCCGTTTGTTTCACCCGCGCGGTCAATTTTTGTGATGTTCCGGCGGTCAATGTCACAAGCCCGTTCGGCAATGCGCCCAAACCTTCGATTGTCAAACTTGCGTTTTGCGCATGACACAAGGCGGGTGCCCCTAAAAGAAGAACCGCCGCCCCAAGAATAATGTGTGCCGCTTTTTTAAAGATCATCAAAGATTACCCACCACTGCGTGCGCGAAGATTTTGAATTTCATCTTGGTATTTGCCAATCTCCATCTCAAGAATAAGCGACAATAAAACTTCGGAGCGTTGAATTGTTTCAAAAATATCGCGTTGTTGCATTAATCCAAACGCTTGAAGCGTTGCAAATTGACGTTCCACATTGACGGGCTTGTCCATCAAATCCGCATAAAAAAGCGGGTTTTGATAAAGACGTTTTGTGAGCACTTCCATTTGTGCGTTGTAACTTGGGTTCACCCCTTCGCCCAAAGATTGCCCGTTCAAATAGGCGCGGGCTTCTTGCGCGCTCATCCCCAAAGATTGCATGACCGCTTGCAAAAAGGCGGTTGATTGTCCCGTTCCGGAACTGCGTTGCCCAACAAGTGTGTTGAACGAATTTTCCGCCACTGAGCGTTTTGCGACAAGGGCGCGCATATCCATGTAAGTGGCACGTGAATCTTGCGCGCTGTCGGAAGACAGGGCGGTTGCGGCAATCCGTTCAAACGCCTCATTGGCAAAAAGATTGGTTTGTAATGCCATGATATCTTTTTCATCTTCGGTGACATTCGTTTCCGTCAGATCAATATTTAATGTCGGGCGTGTGTAAAGCGTGCGGGTGAAATCAATATCGCGGTTTAAGAACACGTCGATATTGGAGGCCGTATCACAAAAAGATTTCATGCCCGATGAAAAATCATTTGTGTTGCAAAAACGTTGTTTGAATTGCGCAAGACGTGCGGCGCGATCGCGTGTGCTTCCCGTTTGTGCGGCTGTGCCCGTTTTTCCCAATTGGCGGTCGATGGAGCGTTGCGACAAAACCAACGCATTCGCACGGCCTTTAAAATCTGATGCGGCCAAGCTTCCGGTAATCGACCCAAAGGTACACATGGATTCAGACGGGGTGAAATCTTTGATCGTTTGCGCCTTCATGGTTTGCAAATCGCGCACCGTATCAATTTGCATTTGCGCGTCGGCGAAGGTTCCCAATGACGCAGTTTGTGCGGCAAGTGAGGCCGAAATTTGTGTCGAAAGACCTCTGAGTGCGGGGTAAAGTGTCCCTTTCCAAAAATCTTCCAGGATCCATTCTTCATGGCGTTCAATTTGCGTGGTAACAGCCGATTTAAAACTGTCACAACTGCAACAGCGTGTGCAAACGGCGTGTGCGGCTTGCGGCCAAAACAGCGTCGTTAAAACTGTAAGAGCTGTGAGAAGAGTAAAATAGTTGCGTATCATTTAACGCCCCCTTTCTGTGCGACGGGCTGACTCGCCCGCAACTTTATCAAGTGTTTGCATTTCAATATCACGTGTCGATAATTCCAAAAGAGCCGCCATCAACATTTCAGACCGGCGCACCGCACGATAGGTGTCGCGCTCTTGCATCAAGGCCAAGGCTTCCATCGCCGCCGTTTGGCGGGTGACATTCGCGGGCTTGTCCATAAGGCCCGTGTAAAATTGTGGCGATTGATACAGACGTTTTGTAAGGACATCCATTTGTGCGAAATAACTTGGGTTTGTGCCGCTTAATTGACGGGCTTCTTGCGCAGATAATCCCAAACTTGCGAGCACGCTTTGCACGAATTGCGCGTTCACACCGCCTCCTTGTGCTTTCATGGCGACGATGCTGTTTAAACTATTTTGCGCGAGCATACGCCGTGCGACCATGGAACGCTCCAACATATAACTGCGTTGCCCGGCGGCTGTTTTAATTTGCGATGGGGTAATGCGCGCGGTCATTTGTTTGTGGCCATAAAGATTATAAATCAAACCATCAACCTCTTTTTCCTCGATGGAGGGTGCGCCGGCTGTTAAAAAATCAACGCGCAATGTTTGCGGTTGGTGAATGGTGCGCGCATAATCAATATCGCGATTGAATTTAAAATCGGCTTGCCGCGCGGTGCCGCACATTAACGTCAAACCTGTTTGCGGCCCTGTGTAATTATTATTGGTGACATCACAAAATTCTTTGATGAAGAAGGACACGCGGTTGGATATATCTTCACCCGCACCCGCGGCCGCCGCATTATTGGACGTTCCCAAATTGCGTGCCAGAGCCATTTCCGACATGACAATTTTAATTGCATCCGACCTTAAATCCGATTCAGACAAGGACGCGGCCAAGGTTCCAAACGAACAAAGCTCTTCCGAAGGGGTGTAATCCTTGATCGCTTGCGCTTGCATTTTTTGGATCGCGCGCACAGATGTTATTTGTGTTTGCGCATCAATAAAGGTGCCGAGCGAAGCGGTTTGTGCGGCCATGTTTGCGCTGAGCTCCGTGCTCATCGCGCGCAAAGCGGGGCGCACATAATCCGTCCATAATGTGCCCATTAAAAAATCTTTGCGGTGTGTGTCCATTGCTTCGCGCACGGCCGCCGTGGGCGCGGTACAAGATGTGCAACATTGTTTTCCGGGCGGAATGCCCCCACCTAAAACCGGTGTGCCTTTAACATCGACGACTTCTTTACAAAAACGACAATCTAATCCCCCGCCGATTGACGAGGTGAGAGAATCAGAAAGCGAACTCAAATCTGTCAAAGACCCGCCCAAGCCCGGAATGCCAAGTTGTGTGCCCAAGGAATTTAACACAGAGTCGGGTGAGAAAGACGGCACGTTAGGAAGTTGTGGCACGTTGGGGAGACTGGGTGTCGGCGCTTGGGTTGCGGGCGGCGGTTGGGTTGACGGTTGGCCTTGTGCAAAGCTTGGTGACACACACCACACAGAAAAAAGCACAATCAATAAAATGTGACGTGTCATTGGCGCGCCGCCTCTCCCGCTAATTTACGTTGAGCGTCTTCCAATTTCATTTCTAAAATCATCGCCATCAATATTTCGGAGCGTGTGAGCGCCGACGCAATATCACGTTGTTGCATCAATTCAATCGCGCGCATGGCCGTTGATTGGCGGTTGATGTTATCGGGCTTATCCATCAAGCCAACATAAAAAGACGGCGATTGATACAGACGTTTTGTAAGGACATCCATTTGCGCTTCGTAACTGGGCGCGTCGGAGGCCATTTGTTGTGCTTCCTCATCCGGCAAGCCCAATTGTTTGAGTGCTGCTTGTAAAAAATCACCCGTGTTTGGAAGACCAGAGGTTTTCATGCCAGCCATCACGGCAAAAGAATTTTGCGCCACACTGCGCCGCGCCACCATCGACCGATAATTTTGAAGCGATAAACGATTCAAAGCTTTGTCATTCGCATCCGTTCCCACATCTGGGCTTGGCATCGATTCCGGCAACACATGCGCGTAAAGATTTTTTTGCAAGGCTTGAAGCGATTCAAAATCAGGTGTCAAAGCCCCCGCATGCGCAAGCGGATTAATATCCAAATTGGTGCGTTGGGCGATGGTGCGCGTAAAATCAATATCGGCATTCATGCGATTTTTATCACTGTTCGCGCAAATATCTTTCATGCCCGTATTGTTGGTGGAAGGGTCACAAAAACTTTTGCGGAATTGAGCAAACCGCGCGTTAAGATCACCCGCACGTCCCGCCAACACACCTTTTTCTTTTTGAATGGCGGACGCCGTGCCATCGCGCATTAATTGACGATCCAGTGCGCGATCAGAAAGTGTAATTTGAATTTGCCGTGATCCCAAATCGGTGAAGGCCAAATTCCCCGACAAGGTTCCGAAGCTGCATAACTCCTCAGAGGGTGTGAAAGATTTCACAGCACGCGCTTGACCTGTTTGCAAAGCACGCACGGTTTTTATCTGTGCTTGAGCATCCGCAAAGGTGGCAAGCGAGGCGGTTTGCGCGGTCACATTTGCGACAATCTCGGTTCCCAATGATTTGAGTGCGGGGTGAATAAAGTTTTTGAAAAACGTGTCGATATACCATTCTTGAAGTGACGGTGTGCGGCTTGGTAAATCGGGGCCTTTAAATTTATCAACCAACACCCAATCGGGCGATGCGCAACAGCGCGAACATTCCCCGCCGCCACTGAAATAAGGGGATCCGGCAACACGGGGAAGGGGCCCAGCACCCGCAGGGGGGCCAATTGTGGGGGTTTGTTGCGCGTAAGCTTGCGAAAGCGGCAAAAACAAAGCCACTCCCATACTGATGAGACTTAATCCCCTCATTGTCACCACAACACGCCCAAATTTTTACAATTTATCTCAAATTTTATCTTATCATGAAGAAAGGTAAAAAATCCATCTTGGTCTTTCGCTTTGATGGAACTTCTGATAGAGAAGATAAAAGAGTTTTCGATGACTGACCAACCCAAACCTGATCCCGCCCCTTCGCGCCCTGCGCGTCCTGCCGCCGCCTCTTCTTCTGCTGCGCCAAACAAAGGCTTGGGCGCGGTGGTCGTGCGCAACGAATTTTACCGCGATGGATACCGCAAATTATTGACGATTGCGCAAATTCAAGCCGTGGTGATTATCGGCCTTATCTTGGCCATGTTTTACGTGATTACCGTCAATCAACCGCAAAACCGCTATTTCGCGACCACGGATGATGGCCGCCTTGTGCCGATGGTGGCGTTGAATGAACCGAATTTAAGCACCCCCGCGCTGATGTCCTGGACGGCCCAAGCCGCGACCGAAGTCATGACGTTCGGGTTTAACGATTACCGCCGCAGGCTTCAGGAAGCGTCCCGCAATTTTACGAAAGTCGGATGGGCGAGCTTTACCACCGCCCTGGAAAAATCCCGCATTATCGAAAGTGTTGAGGCGAATCAGCAAGTGGTGACGGCCGCCCCCCGTTCCGCCCCCGTTTTGGTGTCGGAAGGTTTGGTCAATGGGCGGTATCAATGGCAAATTGAATTGCCGATGATTGTCACCTATCAAGCGGGGGCAACCACGCGCGCGGATAATTTGCTGGTCACATTATTGGTCGTGCGTGTGTCAAAGCTTGAAAGCCCGAACGGGATCGGAATCGAGCAATGGGTCGCGCAAGCGAAATAAAGCCCGCCAATAAAAGGTCAATAAAAGAGAGTGACTTTTAAGCGCGGAATGGTTATGGTTTTTGAAGTTTTTCAATAGAGTGTGTGGGATCAAAATGGTAGGCCAAACCTTTTCAACACAAACGAAAATAGTGTTTTTGTGTGCCGTGTTTTGCACAAGCCTTCCCGTGACCACATTTGCACAAGCACAAACTCCGCAAACCGCTTCCGCTCAAGCCTCACAAACTGAACCAACCGAGCAAACCGAACAGGCACCGCCCGCGCAAGACCCGCTTCAATCGCAAGCGGCGTTGCAAGGTGCCGCCGCCGCCACAGCGTCCACACCCTCGGTTGCTGATCAACCCGTGACCCCCGCACCTGCGGCCGCCGATACATCCAACGTCACACAAATGGGCGTTCCCGCATCGGATCAAGTGGCGCAAGCGGCCGATCAAGCGGGCGCGCAACCTGCACCTACATCCGCGCCTGCTGCGCCCGCACCACAATCCGCCCCCGCCTTACCGGCCTTGTCAACCTTGTTGCAACAACAAGGTGGTGTTGATGCGGCCGCCGCCGCACCACCGGGCTTAGACCTTCCCATCACCGGTGCGATGCCGGATGGAAGTTTGGAAAGCGCTGAGCAAACCGAAGAAGAAAAAAAGGCCGAGATGCGCGCCAAGGCTTTTGAAGCCGCGAAAGAAAGTTTGATGCCGCTTCGCCCCAATGAAATTCGCGATGTGTTGGAATTAAATGATCAACAACAACAAGCGATCAAAACACCGATTTATCCGAATCCGAAACCGGAATCGACATTTCAAACCATCTCGCTTGACCCGGGTCAACCGCCCGTTGAAATTAAAACGGCTGTCGGGCATGTCACCACCATCAGCATGTTGGATGTCACGGGGCAACCTTGGCCCATCCAAGATTTAAGTTGGGCCGGAAATTTCGAAGTGTTGCAACCCGAAAATGGCGGCAATTTATTGCGCATTACACCGCTTGATCAATATGCGTATGGAAACGTGTCGATGCGCATGGTCGGCATCAATGCGCCGGTGATCATGACCCTTAAAACCGAACGCCAAACGGTGCAATTGCGTGCCGACATTCAAATTCCCGAAGTGGGGCCAAACGGCACACCGCCCCCCATTCAAACCCAAGCGATTACCACCACCGCCGGGTCCGCTGATCTTACCCGTGTGTTGGAAGGCGTTGTGCCGCAAGGGGCTGAGAAATTGAAAATTGATGGTGTCGATGGGCGCACCACCGCTTATGTCTTGGGGGGTGTCACTTATGTGCGCACGCCTTACACGTTATTGTCGCCTGCTTGGAATGCGTCGGCGCGTTCGGCGGATGGTACAAATGTTTATGCGATGAGTTTTTCGCCCGTGCTTTTGTTGTCTGATAAGGGGCAAATGCTGAGAGCGCAAATTTCTCAAATCACCCGCGAGGATATTGTGAGTCAATGAACACCACGACACCCGACCCGAATGACGATTTTGATATGATCGAACCCGACACCGACTTCGGTGAGTTTGATCAGGTAAAATCCGGCTCCAGCTTGGCGGATTTGTGGAACAACAACCCGCTGGTGAAAATTGGTTTGATTGCCGCCGCCTTGGTTGTGGTTGTGGGATCTATTGTTCTTTTTGGTGGGGATGCGCAACAAACACCCGATTCCATGGTTGCTGCGGGTTCCGAGGTCAAAGAAACGCCAGGCACAAAAGATGTGTCGCCGGCGATGCGCGAAGCGATTGAAGAAAATGATCAACAACGTCTGGAAGAAGCGGTGAACACGGGCGGATCAATGTTGCCCACCCCCATTGGTGCGCCGAAAGAACAATTGCCCGTGCCGGCCGATGGTGCAGCACAAGAAGATCCGTTGCAACGCTGGCGCGATTTGCAGGAACAACGCATTCGTGAGCAACAGCAAACACAGGTTGCGCAACAAGTGGCCGTGCCGGTTCAACCCGACCCGCAAGAGCAACAAGAATTGGCAAATTTAACCAGCACCATGTCCGCCCAGATGGGATCGTTGCTGAGCAACCGCGATCCAAAAAATTTGCAATATATGCAAGTCACCGACATGCAAGCGCTTCTTGATCGTTTGCAAGCCGCTGATCAAGCCGCCGCACAAGCGCAATTTCAACAAGTCAGCGCCGAGCAAGGTGCCATCACCAACGGCATTGATCCACGTACGGGCCAACCGATTACACCTGTGAAAATTTTGATTCCAGCCGGCACAATTGAATATGGCCAACTTTTGATCGAAGCCAATTCCGATATTCAAGGCCCTGTTTTGGCTTTGATCGCGTCGGGCCCATTTTCGGGTGCGCGCGTGTTGGGTAATTTTTCACGCACTGATAATTATTTGGTGTTGCAATTTACAAGTCTGACACAAAAAAATGGCGTAACGGTTCCTATCCAAGCGATTGCGGTTGACCCCGCAACGACCTTGACCGGTGTTGCGACCGAAGTGGATCGGCGTTATTTCACACGTATTGTTTTGCCGGCCGCCGCGCGATTCTTACAAGGGATCGGCGAAGCTGTTGCCAATCAACAAACGGGCACAACCGTCACCGTTAATGGGCAAACTGTGATCCAAGAAAATGGCGACATTGATGTCGAAGAGCAATTGAACAAAGGTTTGGAACGTGCGGCGGAACGCGCGGCCGATGTTTTGGAAGATGAAGGCAACAACACACAACCGCTTGTGCGCGTGAAATCGGGTGCGGCATTGGGCATTTTATTCACGGCCCCCGTCACCGATCAAGATTTGGAAGCTGTGCGCTTTAATCAAAACACGGCGTTGCAACAGCGCGAACAACAAGCCCAGCAACAAAGTCTGTTGCAACAACAGCAATTATTGCAACAAGGCAATTCACCGCAATTATTGTTGTTGCAAGGATTGCAAGGCGCGGCACAAGGCGGGGTGCAAGGTGCCACGCAAAATATTCCAGGGCTACAAAATTTAAACGTCACACCCAATACAAACACCACGTCCCCTTCGCGAACACAGACAGGCCGTTAAAGCACCGAGTTAAAAAATGAACGATCCCAAAAATCCTCCCGACACCGATATTCTTGATGATGATCTGATGATGGATCCGTTGGAGACTTATGACGATCTTGATGCGGATCTGATTGATGGCGAAATTTTGGATGATGATTTGATCACACCGCCCCCACGCAAAGCGAAAAAGAAATCATCCTTTTTCACGTATGTGGTGATTGGTCTTGCGGTTCTTATTGGCGGTGTTGTTTTAGCAACCAGCTTTGGTGG
>JAIXWE010000083.1 GCA_027482195.1 Alphaproteobacteria bacterium
ATGCGTTTTGATGGATATTATATTCTAAGTGATCTTTTGGGGTATGAGAATTTACAGCAGCGCTCATGCCAGTATGGACGATGGACATTACGAAGATTTTTGTTCGGGATTGATCAGCCTCAACCGGAAGAGATTTCACAAGAACGTAAACGGTTTTTGATATTTTTCGGTTTCGCCTTGATTGTTTACCGCTTCTTTCTGTTCTTAGGAATTGCACTTTTGGTTTATCATATTTTCTTTCAGCCTTTGGGGCTTTTTTTGATGTTCGTAGAGTTGGGATATTTTATTTTCTGGCCAATTTTTAATGAATTGAAGGAATGGTATCGGTTGCGGGCTCAAATTTTGCAATCGTTTCGCGGGAAAATCACAATTTGTATTTTTTCTTTCTTGTTACTCTATGTTTTTCTTCCGTTCCAAGGTCGTGTTGATGCGCCCGCTGTTCTTCATGCGCAATTATCACAAAATTTTTATGCGCCCGCTCAATCAAGAATTGAGAAAATTTTTGTAAAAAATAATGACAAGATTGAGAAGGGCGATGTTTTAATTACTTTATCGTCTCCTGATTTAGATCGCCGTATTCTGCTTGCACAAAGTGAACTAGAGAAGCAAGAATTCTTGCTGCAACGCAGGGGTTTTCTGAATTCTGATCTTTTAAGTCAAATTAATGAAGAAACCGTTCAGCAAGCACGTGTTAAACTTTCGGGTTTGATTGAACAAAGAAATAAACTTGAAATTATTGCCCCAATCTCAGGGGTCATCAGGGATATCGATTTTTACTTACAGCCAGGTCAGTCAGTTTCGCAAAATACTCTTTTACTATCAATCATTGATCCATCACATTTTGTCGTAACGGCGTATCTTTCTGATTCAGATCAAAAAAGATTGATAGAGAAAAATATAGAGGGAATATTTTATTTTGCGAATAATTTCGAACAAATTCCGATAATTTTTGAAATATTATCGCCAACATCAACGCAAACTATTTCATGGCGTGAGTTGAGTTCGATATATGGGGGGGTGATATCTTCTGATCCTGCGGTTGATGGAAAATCTCCTTATCCGGTTGCGCGACAAAGTTTTTATGAGGCAATGTTTTTATTGCCCGAAAATTATACTTACAAAATAAAAGAACCCTTGGTTCAAAAAGGGTTTGTGAGGCTTCGTGTTCAAAGAAAAAGTATTTTCTCATTATATTTCAATGATTTAGTTAATATTTTGCGTCAAGAAAATCTGGTTCCTTAAACCTGTGTCTTTAGGTTTTGTTAGGAAATTTTAACAAGTTTCGCGTAAAATTTTAAGTAATGGATAAAGAAAAACTTCCGACGCGTCCGCTACATTTTATGCCGCTTGAAAAACGGTTGATGTTTGACGCCTCGGCTCCTGTCATCGCGGGGCAGGTTTTTTGGCTTGATGCTAATGACACATCTACTTTGTTGGATGCGGAAGGGGATAATGCTGCAAGCGGTGCTGCGTTCTCTGGTCAGGTTAATACATGGCAAGATAAAAGCGCCAGTGGTTTTCATGTTACAGCGGGTGCGGCGAATGAACGTCCGTCCTATAGTACTAGCGCATTAAATGGACGTGGTGTTGTCACATTTGATGGGTCAACGGATCGTCTAACGCGTGTTGGCACAGCAAATATTGCAGGTGATGATTACACAGCCTTTATCGTCTTTAATCGCACAACAGGAGCAGCGCGCGATGCTGTTTTTGAAATTGCGGGTCCGGCTTCAAGTCGAAATGGTATCTATGTGAATGAAGGTGGTAATGGGCGAATAAATCTTTATCACAACACTGTTTTTTTGAATGCGGCCACAGCCTATAGCGTGGGCCAGTATGAACTAGTATCGTCGGTCGTTAATACAAATAATTTGAGTATGTTTATTGATGCCGGGCTTGCTGTTTCTGGAACAAGTGCGGTGCGTGCATCAACAAATAGTATTTACATTGGTGATGACTCAACATCTGGTGATCATCTTCAAGGAAATATTGCTGAGATTATGATTTATGATCGTGATTTGACGGCGGATGAACGCCATGATGTTGAGAATTATTTGGCTCATAAATGGGGTCTCACTATCACGAATTTAGCTCCAACAATTCCAATAAATACGGGTGCTTCTGTGAATGAGGGGGCGGGTGTTGTCGTGACCGCGGGCATGCTCTCAGCGAATGATGCTGATAATACAGATAGCATTTTGCGCTATACAGTCACAAATCTTACGTCACATGGTGTATTGCGGATTAATGGTGTTGATGCTGTTTTAAATTCAACATTTACGCAAGCCGATATTGATTCAGGTCTGATCACTTATCAACATAATGGATCCGAAACATTGAGTGATTCCTTTGGCTTCACAGTTTTTGATGGTTTGGCAACCACGACATCGCAAACTTTTTCTTTGACGATTAATCCGGTGAATGATGCGCCCATTATTGATGGGTGGACGCAAGTATCATTTGAGGATTTTCAAAGCGGCGCAAGCGGTTGGGCCAATAATCTGACTGAAACAAGTAATCCATTTTTTACAAGATTTTTGGGACGTTTCTCGTTGG
>JAIXWE010000014.1 GCA_027482195.1 Alphaproteobacteria bacterium
AACGAAGATCTAAATCAGTGTAATTTGTGCTAATTCTGTTAGCAAAATCAAGAGTATCAAAAACAGGCGAAAACTGGGGCAATGAGAAGAAACTGCTCAGCAAGATATTGAGTCCTGAAGAAACATTCGGTGATATATTTACATCAATGCTTGAAACAACGAATGTAGCTGTACTCCAAGAGAAGGGTGTAGAAATAAATTGCGGATCAAATATTTGAGGCGTTGATAAGAATTGGGCATTCACAGTGCTGTAAATAGGAAGAGTAGAATTACGATTTTGCCATGCGCGCACGGTGAAATTCGCCTGTTGCGCGAGGTCAAAGGTGGGAAGGAAATAAATACAAGCACTAGGGTTTGGATCAAAAAGGAAAAGATTTGAATCAGCAACGGGTGGCATAGGAGTCCAGATTCTGAGGAAATCAGGGCTATTGAGAGCGACAGTAGAGAAAGAGCTTGTCCAGTACCATGTGCCGATACCCGTTAATGAGCGAACAGCGAGAGATGTAGAATAGGTAAATCCATTTACTGTACTATTTTCATCAATAACATATGTAGAAATAGAATCAAATAAGTTTTTGATGTTATCGCCATAGACGATAGTTGTATTATCAAAACGATTTGCGCCAGTACCCCAGATAGAGGAAGCATTGAAAATGAGAGATACATTTTGGGGAGTAGACAAAATGGGAGGAGCAGGAGCAAAAAGGGTGCTCACGCGCAAAACGAGTGGTGTAGAGCTGATGGCGCTAGAGAAATTTTGGAGAGTTGTATCAATTAGAGTAAAAGGGAAGTTCTGGGTTTGATCCCAAGGAATTACAGTGATGGATGGAGTAGAGGTTATATTTAGGAAATTAAAAAAGCGAATATTGATAGGTTCAACTTCAGGAACAAGCAGAGCATTTTGAGGAGATAAATTGAGAAGAGTACTCCAACCACCAGTGATGGAAACAAGAGGGGAAGAAATCTGCCAAACGCCCAGAGAAGTAGAGGGGGCATTTGTGATAGCAAATCCGCGGAGAGAGGAAAAGGAGAAGGCGCCAATGCCACGTGGGTCTCCAATAGGATTTGTATTCATAGAAAAAGTAAAAGTTGATAATGTTAGAGGATCAACGGCAGAGGCATTTCCAATAATAAATCTTCCATCGTATGTAATACGTTGGTTTCCAGAAACGATAGAACTAAAAAATATAGTGCCAGAAGTACCAAAAGAACTAATATTACCATTTTGAAGATCAAAATAAAATAATCTATTAGGATTTCCATAACTATTTAAAAAGCCACGCTGGGGAGTTAAGACTAAATTATTCCAACCCGATGTTGTAATTGCTGGATTAAAAGCACCAGTTCCAAGATTACGCCCTGATGTAAATGTAGAGTATAATTGATAAACGGAAAAATCTGGATTTGTAGCACCATTTGTTTGATTGTAAATTAACCAGCTGTTTCCAGTATAATACATATACCAAGTTTGAATGCTTGTGTATGATGTGCCTGTTGTAATTGGGATTGACGCTGGCAATGAAAGAGAATTCCAACTACTAGAAATCCAAGGTGTAGGTGTTCTATAGATTACAAAATTGGTATTAGGATCCAGAGATGAATTGGAATTTGTACCAAAATTAGCTAAAGCTACATATAATGGAGGTGATAAATTAGAAGCATATGTAATGCTAGTAAAGAAGGTTGATTTTTGAACACCTGAAAATGTTGATGTAAGAGAAACAGGTGTCCAATCAATAGCATTAGAACTATACCAGTATGTAAAGGCGGCTGATCCTTGATTTGCTGTGTAAATCCAAAGATTATCAGGTTCAAAATATTCAATATCAAAAAGTCTGGCATTACTTGAATTAAGTCTTGTAGAAGCCCATGTACGACCATCAAGAGAAAATTGTGCAGGATTTACACCTGCATTAAGAACAATATTTTTAGCTCGTACAAAAGGGAGTTTTTGTATATCACATATATTAGGATTTAATATTAATGATCCACTAGGTATTAAAGTGCCTGTCACTGCTGTGCTAGCTACACTAGAAATAGAACTATAATTATTCAAACTAAAATTTATAAAACTATTTGTTCCTACAAGTAAATACAAATATTTCATTGAAATAGCATCGCCATCAATAAACGCACCAGTGCCAAATGTAGAAGTTAGATTACTATAGACAGAAAGAGGATTTGTACCCAAGGCTGTTAAAGCGCCCCAGCGATTTGCGACTTGAGAGCCAAGGAAAAGAGTAGATGTTTGAGGCACAGTAAAGATGGGGCGAGCATTCACAGGGAGAGTTGTAATAGCAATATTAAATGTAGATAAGCTATAAGAACTGCTGATGAAACGCAGGGCATAGATAGGATCGCTAGAATCCATCCAGCTGGTGTCCACGGTGGAGAAAAAGGGGGAGTTGTCAGTACCTTTCCAGAGGCGGAATGAGGCGGTGTATGTGGATAGTACATCAACGTTAGCGACGAGGCCGATACGAGTGCTTACATTTACATTGAAAGTGAAGGA
>JAIXWE010000064.1 GCA_027482195.1 Alphaproteobacteria bacterium
AAATTAATCTCAGCCGGGCATGCCCGCGCGCTTCTCCCCTTGCCTTATGAAAAGCAAGTCGAGATGGTGAAATTGATTTTAGAAAAAGGCCTCAGCGTGCGCCACACGGAAAAATTGGCGGCCGAAGCCAAAGGCACACCCATCAAACACCGCATGAAAGAATTGGGAAATGCGGTGAACAAGGCGTCAAATGCATCCGCGCAAAAAGACGTCAACACCTTGGCGTTGGAACGCGAAGTGTCAAACGTGTTGGGCATGAATGTTGAGATTGACATGAAGGGCGCGCAAGACGGTGTCATGAGCATTCAGTTTAAAACGCTTGATCAATTAGACGACGTGTTGCACCGTTTGTCGCACAACCCCGCCCGCCTTGGCCATTTGCGGGATTAATTTATTGCGGCTGATAATCTTTGTCATTTGCGGGAAAAAACCGGATGCGCCGGCGTGCCAGCTCAAGGCCTGCGAAACCAAATCCTGCGCCGCCAAGCCCGCCCAAAAACGTCCAAAGTGCCGTCGCCCACCATTTGGACGGCTCAACATCAAAACCACCCGTGAAATTTGTGCGGTATAAAAGACGCGCATCTTTCATGATGGCGCGGTGCAATTCATTCGGGCTTTTTTCTGTCTCGCGGCCATGCTCCACCGCATTCACAAAATCTTGGGCATTTTTTGAAAGGCGCGGCAAAACCTCTTCCGTGACATCCAAACCACGGCGGATGCCTGCAACATTTTGTTGAAGATCTTGGGCGTCTTTAAAAGCGCGTTTGAATTTTTGAAATTCTTGCGGCCCATCATCATACGACGAATAGGTGATATAACGCTTTGTTTTTGCGGTTTTTAATGCATCACGCAAAAGAGGGCGTTGCGCGCTCAACGCGTCATATGCTTGGTAAGCACGCGCCCCAAGAACGGTGTAACTTGAACCATCCACCCATGTTGCGGTTAACTGCGTGTAATCATTTTGTGAAAGTTCATTGACGTTTTGCGCGTTGCGGCGGCTGTCGCGCACGGCCATCTCATTTTCCGCCTCGGTCGCCCACGGGCGGCGGATCAATTTTTCACCAACACGTATATCGGGATTTTGTGCGTAAAAACGATTTAATTGCTGCACAGCCTGTTGGCCGCTCGCGCGGTCATAGTTATAGGTGTGAATCGTGTGCGAATATTCCTGAACCGTGTATGTTTCGGTGCGGCATGTTTTTCCGTCACCACTGCACACACGTCGTGTTTTAATAACGGTTTTATATATATTATTGTGGCTTTCATCCCACGCGTCATCCAAAAAACGGATGGTGGGGTCAATATCCTTTTCCGCGCGCAACATGGGTTGCAACACACCGCGCGCATTTGCGACCAATTCTTTGCTGCGCGCCGCATATTCGGGAATTTGTGTGTGAATGCGCAACGAAGGATCTGTTTTCTTTTCAAGTTCATAAGCAAATTTTTCATCTTCGCGCCACATGGCGATGGATTGGTTTTGTGCTTCAAAGACCATCATTGCCGTGTCATTCACGGCCGAAAAATAATCGGTCAAAGCCGGCACACGGCTTTGCGGCCCGTATTTTTGAGCCATATATCCGCATTTTTCCGTGATTTGAAAACTGGGATATTGCTCGATACAGCGCCGCGTTTGCCCAATTTCCGAGAAAGCAAGCGGGATAAACCCGCGTTTTGAATATTCATGTTCAAAGCTGATTCCAAAGGCAAGCACCGCCCCCAAGGCCGCCCCCGTGCCGATAATTCCTGAGTCAGTATCCAAAAAATCCTGTATTTTTTCTCTTAACGCCATATTCCCACCCTTGACACGCATCCGAAATTCATAAAAATAATTACGCAAAATATGTGAAAAGCAATTTGCTGTCAAATTTTTAAAGGGGAAGAGCATGTTAAAAGAATTCAAAGATTTTATCGCACGCGGCAATGTGTTCGATATGGCGGTCGGTATCATTATTGGTGCGGCTTTTACCACTATTGTGAACTCATTGGTGGGGGATGTGTTGATGCCGGTTTTGGGCGTGTTGATGTCGGGCGTTGATTTTGCCGATAAATTTATCGCCCTTGATGGTCAGGCTTATGCGAATATCAGGGCTGCGAAAGATGCGGGCGCGTCGGTTATTTCTTACGGGCTTTTCTTGAACGCCGTGATTAATTTCTTGATTGTCTCGTTTGTGATTTTCGTGTTGGTCAAGCAAGTCAACCGCCTGAAAAAAGCCCCACCAAGCGAGCCAGCCCCCACAGCGGAAGAGGTATTATTGCTGCGCGAAATTCGCGACAGTTTAAAACGGTAAAAGACGGCGCACACCGTCCCATAAATTCCCGAGAAAAGGCCGCGCTGTGGCCTTTTTTTGACCCAAAATGCGCGTGCGAATTTCTTGTCCAAGCTCTTCTGAAACCCTGTTCGCAATCTCTCGCGTCATGATGGGTACGCGGTGCTCGGTTGAATTATTTAACGCGGCCATAAAGCGTAATTCATCTTCTGCCTCACTCACCGCATAACGCGCATTTGCAATCCCGCTGATATACACCAGATTTTCAAACGACTCATGGGCCGCGCGCGGAATGATCCCTTTGCTTTTGCTGTTGGAAAAAAGAACGGGAATGACAATCGCACCCGCTTGGGTAAATTGTGCGCTTAAGCTGTCTTCATAGAGAAAAATTTCGTCGTATTTTCGAAAATCCACATCGCCAAAAACATGCGCCTGGCCACATTGTTGAATGCCGATTGTGCGTCCATGGCGGTCAAGCGCATTGAGCATATTTTCAACCATGACGCTGTTGCGGATTGCCATGCCGTCGCTTGACACGGCACTGATTTTTTCGGTCACGTTGCGGCCGCGGGCTTTGATAAAGCGGGCGGTTAAGGGATCATTTTCATCTAGGAAAATTTCATCAGTATTCTTTTTTCCCAACCTGTCATCCGCCGCATCGGTAACGGCAAAAGGAATGGACTGTTGAAGCGTCGTTAAAAAGACCGATTTGGTTGAGGGCGGCAAAAGACCAAATGTCAAAAGCCAGCGTAAACCCACATCGCCCAGCGGATCGTTTTCATGAATTTTTTTTGCTATCTTCTTTGAAAAATAAGGGCTTTTTTCCAAAGACGTTTCCAAATAATTGTGACTGATTTCATAACCGAAAACGCATGCATGGTGACGCGCGACCATTTCTTGAAGCACTTTACTTTGCAACATTTTGTGCGTTGTCGTGTAATGATCCTCCCCCATCAGAACAATAATTTTTTGTGAAGATCCAGTGGTGCGTAAGCTTTGCGAGACCGTTTCAATTTGATCAACAATCGCGTTTTTGGCTTTGGTAAGATCCCACGGATTGCGGCAATTCACCTGATAGGCTGTGGGCGGAAGATCTTTCGCGCGAAGAGTGCTGCGCCGTGACATGGCGGGTGCGCCTTGGTTTGCGCGGTGTTGCTGGTGAGCGTGATCTTGACTATGTGACATAATTCTTCCCTTTAAGAGGCAAGAATTATCATTCCATAATCAATGTGTCAATAAAAATTTCCCTTTAAAATCAAGAAGAACAACCAAGTAAACTTACATCACGGGTTGCAATTGTGGCTGTTTGAGCGAAGGCTGCGCGTGGGATTGAAGGGTTACGGCCTCAACGGCATCTTCTCGCAAATAGGCTTTCGCGTTTGGCTCTTTTCGGGCAAATCCACCAGGATTTTGCCCGCTGCTGTCAATAATGTCTATTGTGTGATTTTTAATACCCAATTTATCGAGATATTCACGCGGCGCATCATGTGCTGCTCCCCATATCATCATAAATTTCTGATCACCCACAATATCTAAGGCATATTTCACTGAGTCCGTTTCATTTAACCGTGTGTTCAGATCTGAATCGTCGCCGTTTTTATCTCCAAAATGAACTTTCATCCCTCGTTCTTTCGCGCCCAATATAAAATCGGCCATGTCTTCAAATTGTTGTTTTTCTTCTGTATCAGCCAAATAAATATAATCGAGCGCTTCCCCCACTTGTTTTACAAATTCATCGCGGCTTAATTCACCTCTCGAAAGCCTGTCGGGCAAATCTTGTAAATTAGCATCCATTTCAAGAAAAATATGTTTAATACCTCCTTTTTGTGCTGCATCAAGAAGTTCGGGAGAATTTAAGTAATTTGATATCTTTAAGCTGCGGTGATCCGTATCCCCGATAAAAACCACTTGGTTTTTTTGTGCGGCGTCAGTGATGGCGGCAGAAATATTTGGATGTTGCGGCTTTTGAGGTTCTTGAGAAACCTCATCACCAAAGGCGCTTGTGCCGCGGGTAAAATCCTGAACAGACATAACCAAATTATAGAAAGTAAGTCTTGATTATGTCTTAACAAAAAACCCTGAAAATTATGGGTTTTTTGAATTACATCTCCCGAAGCGGGTGGAAATCACATTCCGGCCGGGTGGGGGAAAGACGGCATATCAAGCCGCGCATAGGGTCATGACCCGCACCATCTTGATCTTGCGGCGCTACATAAGCAACCGGGGCGGGTTGCGCTGGCGCGCTGGTGATCGCGGCGGTGACACCAAGGGGAAGCAATGCCCCGGCCGCAAAACCAAAAATACGTGCCAATTTATGGGGATGTTCTCCAGGCGTAAAACCTGAAAACCGCAACCCCGCATAAGCAAACACCCCCAACGCGTTTGTTGCGAACGCGGCGGCAAGGGCGCAATTTAACGCGGTATTTGACGGGTCGAAAGCCGTGGGCTCAATCAATTTGCTTCCGGCGGTGGCAAGCAAAACAAAGCCGGAGCCGTAAGCACTTGCCTTTGCAAGATCAAGTGCCGCGCCCGTTTTGCCCTGAGCTGGGGTTACCATGCGTGTTAATTCTGTCATCAAAGCCTCCCTTGTCTTATTTTCTTTTTTGAAGACTTTAATGACCTGCACAGAACCGGTCAAATTTTGGACATATAAAAACCCCCCCAAATCTTGGGGGGTTTTGTTTAAGGCAATTCTTTCAAAAGGGGGCGACTTACGCGCGCCTTATTCCCGCTGACCCAAAAATTGCAAAAGATATTGGAAGATCGCGACGAAAGAGATGTAAAGGTTCAGTGCCGCCATCCAGGACATCCGGCTCATCATCTCGCCGTCTGCTTGCGGGCTGTACATTTCTTTCATCTGCTGGGTTTGCCAGGCGGTGAGACCTGAGAACGCCAAAATCCCCACGCCCGCGATGATGTTTGACATCATGGTTGGTGGTTCAAACCCCAACATGGGCATGACCATCGCGATGATGGTCGCGATAAACACACCCCAGATGCCCATCATGGCAAAGGTGCCAAGGGCGGTCAGGTCTTTTTTTGTGCTGTAGGAGAAAATGCTGATCCCGGCGAACATGGCGGTGGCAATAAAGAAGGTGCGCGCTATGCTCTCCCCCGTGAAAGCCACGAAAATGGTTGCAAAGCTGATCCCGTAAAGGACGGAAAGAAGAATGAACGACCCGCGCATCGCGTTTGCCGACATGCGCACGGGGTTAAACCCGAACCACACAACCGCCAACGGTGCCAACATTGCCGCCCACCCCAAAAGTGTGGGGCCGCCTTGGCCAAAGAACAAGGTGAAAAGGGCGGGTGTTGCCGCAACCACATAAGACACAAGGGCGGTAATCAGAACGCCCATCGTCATGCGGTTATAAATACGTTGCATGTGGGTGCGCAGACCCGCATCAAAACCAACCGTATGGGTTTGTGTTTGCGTGTAACCAGTGTTTTCAGGGAACATTGTTTTCTCCTTTTATTGGCGAACAAATCCATGATTTGCTTCGCACACGTTAAATTCTAATAGGTACTCATATAGTGCGATTTGTGGCAAAAGTCCAGCTAGACCGGCTTCGTCGGCCGCATTGGGGTTTTCGGGTGAAGCAAATTTTGAAGCCGCTTGACACTCAATGCCGCCCCCGCTTTTGCCCCCACAAGGCCGCATGAGAGGGTCACAACCCCCACAAATCCATAAAGAACAACATCGGACGCGGCAGGAAAATTTTGTGCAACAAAAGGTGCAGCAAAAAACGAAGCCACCGCCCCCATCAGAAATCCCACAAAACCCCATATAATGCGTGGTTTTTTGGTGATATGGGCAAAAGATTTATCCGATTGGTGCAGCAAAATTTTCAAACGCTTCGCATCAATCCCAACCGGATAACGGGTGGTGAGAATCTGCAACGCTTTGGGTTTCGTGCCATATTTGGCGGCGATTTGCAAAATATCCCGCACCATTTTATACCGCCCCGCCTTGATCAAAAGGGCGGCGACATCGCCTTGGCCCAAACTTGCGTTTTTCAAAGCCTGTTGGCCGGGGCGGGTGAGAATATCCAAAAAAGGTGGGGCATCAACCAAACGTCCATCAAACCCGGCAAATTCAACGGTTAATTTGCGCCCTTTGATCCGCGCCATGACTTTTCCGGCGGCAATCTGTGCGCTGTAATCCCTTGTGATAATGGCGGGGGGTTCTTGGGGCGGAATTTCGGGTTGCGCCAAGCTTTCAAAACGCACGGAATCTTTGGCAAAATCCGCCCCTTTGCCGTCCATCATTTTCACGGCGGCCGTGGTCATGCCATCACGGTCATAATCGAAATGAAGATGGGCTTCGATTTGTGTGGTTGCGATGTGTGAGATGATCTTTGCCCCATTGCAGGCACGGCACGTCACCGCCCCCATGCCGCGGCATAAAGAACAGGCAACCGTGCCCATACCACGGCAGGTGCGGCACGGAATTTGCCCGCGCGATTGGCACGACCGACACGGCTCAGGCTTGCCCGCAACAATTGTTTGGCGTGTGCCGCGGCACACCGGGCAATTTTCAAATTTGCGCCCATGACACGTCATGCATTTTTGCTGACCTTTTCCGGCGCACGATTCACAATTGCTTGTGCCTTTTGCGGAACACGGCCGGCAATTTTCTTGCGCCGTATATTCCTTGGCAAGCTCGGTGATAAAAAACTTTTCATCACGCACGGCAAAGCCTTTATCGGGGCGGGAATCAAGAAGTTTCAGGACAAGAGCGCGCGATGTGCCATCAAGGCGCAAGGCATTCGCCCGTTCCGCAAGTGTGCGGTTCAGCGCATCCAATGACGCACAATTTTCACCGCCCGCATAAGCCCCGGGATGGGTGCGCAGCGTGTGATGGCACACAAGCCGCACATAACTGCGTGCGCCAAAGGTGAAAATTTCGGCTTTGTGATCGTCAAACACCACATCTTCACCACGCACGCCATTGCCCGCACACAGCGTGCGCAGATTTTTCAGCACAGCATCCAATGTTTTTTGATCGGGGGGCACCACCACCCGTTCGGGCGGCAATGAAGGCGGGGTCAACATAGATAAAATCTAGCTTATTCGCACATTTTACGCTATAGAACTTTCAACCCCCAGATTTAAGAACAAGAAAAGGTGACGAGTATGCGCTTTCAAATCAATATTGATTGTTCCCCCGAAGAAGCCCGCAAATTTTTCGGCGTGCCGGATGTTTTGCCGTTGCAACAAGCCTTGATGGAACAGCTGAATGCGAAATTGGCGGATAACATCAAAACCATGGAACCCGATGCGCTGTTGCAAACCTGGGTTCCCGCACTTTTTCAAGGCTGGTCGGAAATTCAGCAAAATTTTTGGTC
>JAIXWE010000041.1 GCA_027482195.1 Alphaproteobacteria bacterium
ACGCACAATATCTTCGGATAAACCTTTGGGCGCTTTGTCCATTTCAATATCAGTAACAAAGCCCGCATCATATTTTGCAAGACCTTGAACTTTCTCAATCGTCTCAATATCAGGCGCCATGTGCAACCTCTCCAACAGTTTCGTGGGTTATTTCTTTTGTCATCTTTCCGACAGGAAAAATAAGGAGATCGGACAACATCACACTGCTCAATGCATTGTGAACAGCATCATTCACTTTTTGCCAACCGCCGCGCATGGGGCATAATGTTTCGATGACACATGAATCCGCGCTGTGCGTGACACATTCGGTCAGGGCGATTGGGCCTTCAAGTGCTGTGATTAATTCCTTCACCGTAATTTCTTCCGGTTTGCGATGAAGCGCGTAACCACCATTGACACCACGCGCCGAAACAACAATATTTTGCCGTGATAAAAGTTTTAAAACTTTTGCCACAGTCGGCTCCGGCACAGACGTTATTTGTGCCAGCTCATAAGCCGACATTTGCGCACCCGGCTCACGCGCCAATTGCGACAGCACCACCACGGCATAATCACTTAATTTTGAAAGACGGATCATAAAATTTCTTCTTTTCAATTCGTACGTGTTTAGTCCCGTTTTAGATGTCACTTTTATCGAAAAATTTCAAGTATTTCATGCTAATAAGGACACAAAAGGATGTTTTCATGCGGTTTTTAGTCCCAGTTTTCACTTTCACAATCTTTTTGAGCGCTTTTTTGCTTTTTGCCTCTCAACCGCTCATTGGCAAAACACTCCTTCCCCTTTTGGGCGGGGGGCCATCGGTGTGGAACACGGCGATGTTATTTTTTCAAATTCTGCTCTTGGCTGGCTATGCTTATGCCCATCTTTTGGCGCGATTAAAAAATATACGTCACCAAGTTTTCATTCATGCGGCTTTCTTAATAATCGCTTTGATCACCCTTCCTTTAGGCTTGCCGCAAGACGCCGACCCAACCGGTGCGACACCCATTCTTTGGCAACTTAAAATTATGAGTGTGATGATTGCCGTTCCTTTTTTTGTTCTGTCCTCCACCGCACCGCTTTTACAAAATTGGTTTGCGCATACCGCTCATCAAAAATCTAACAATCCTTATTTCTTATATGTCGCGAGCAATGTCGGATCTTTTCTTGCTTTGCTGTCTTACCCTTTTCTTGTGGAGCCTTTATTAACACTTAAACTTCAAATGACGACATGGTCTTATGCCTATGTGATCTTAGCGGCCTTGCTCTTGGCTTGCGGCCTTATCCCCAATTTTATCAATAAAATCAGTAATCAAATGAATCGTAATGCGGAGCCATCAACACAGTGGAAGCTGCGCGCGACGTGGATTTTCTTGGCGTTTCTTCCCTCGTCATTAATGTTGGGCTTTACAACCTATGTCACAACGGATGTGACAACCGTACCACTTTTTTGGATTATTCCTTTAAGTCTTTATCTTCTCACTTTCATTATTGCTTTCAGCAACAAGCCTTTCTTAACACTTTCCACTACCCGCATTTTACAAGGAATCATTGCCCTGTTTCTTTTGTGGTTAATGATTGCCGGCGGGACAATGACAAAATGGATTGTTGTTTTTGTCCATACGTTGTTTTTCTTTTTCACGGCACTTTTGTGTCATCAAGAGTTGGCGGCCTTAAAGCCCAAAGCCTCGAAGCTGACAGAATTTTTTCTGATGGTCTCAATTGGTGGTGCTTTGGGCGGTATTTTTAATTCGCTGCTCGCCCCCCTTCTTTTTCCGCTTCCCTATGAATACAGCCTTATCATTCTTTTAAGCTTAAGCGCGCGTTACATTGCCAGTGAAAACGGGTGTTTTCAGCGCGATGTCACCCTTCTCAAGAACCTCACATGGCGCATAAAAAACACATCCGCCAGCATATGGCCGATTCTGGGAATCTTTCTTCTCTCCGCCTGCGCGCTTCTTCCACATACAAAAGGAATTGATGTTTTCTTTGCCGCCGGAATTGTTTTTATTCTTTTTCGTTACATTGAATATCGTACAATTTTTGCCGTACTTTTCACATGCGTCATTCTTATGAATCCGCCTATTCCGTGGAATCATCTGACCCAATCTTTGGTGGTGGAGCGAAATTATTACGGTGTTGTGCGTGTGAATGATGTTGAAGATTTGCGTATCATGACTCATGGCGTCACCAATCATGGTGGCCAGGCACGTGACCCCGCATTGCGCTTTACACCTTACGGGTATTACAGCAACACAAGTGGATTGGCGCACGTGTTTGCAACCTCGCATTTACGCCAAAAAACCCAACAAAATATAGGCATTTTGGGATTGGGCACAGGAAGCATGGCGTGTTTTTTTAACGCCCCCAAGCGGCATTTTGATTATTTTGAAATTGACCCGGCCGTGATCCGCGTTGCGTCTGACCCAAATTATTTCACTTATCTGAGTGATTGCAATATTGATTATACGATGCACACCGGCGATGGTCGGTTATTGATTAATCGCCAACCCAATCAATATTATGACGTGATTGTCATGGATGCTTTTACATCCGATAACATTCCGGCACACCTTATTACCAAAGACGCCGTCAAAATTTATCGTGAAAAATTGAAACCAGATGGTGTCTTGGTCTTTCATATCTCTAATCGCTTTTTTGTTTTGCAATATGAATTGGCGGCGATTGCCCACGCCTTTGGCAAAAAAGCCCTTTACCGATTGGATGAAGGCATCAACCCCCACAACAAACTTCACACCACCATGGTCGTCAATTATCCCAATAAATATGTGGTTTTAACCGATAATGACACTATTGCGCAGGAGCTTTTGCAAAAAGGATGGATGGAATTGGAAGACCCAGGATTTCAACCTTGGCGCGATGATTACGCGAATATTTTACGCGCAACACCCCTTGCTACTTGGTGGAAGTAAAAGTGAGGTCAGAGTTTTTTTCAATCGTGTCATTTAAATGCCACGCATTGCGCGCCATGAACACCGGATCACCATCATGATCATTGGCAATTGATCCACGATTGGTATCAACAAAATTTTTGATCTTGGCACTTTCCCCGGCAATCCAACGCGCCGTGATAAGTGATGTTGGTTCAAACCTCACGGGCAAATTATATTCCGTGCGGATACGATCCGCCAAAACATCAAATTGCAGTTGCCCCACAACACCAACAATCCAACTATTGTCAAAGCTTGGACGAAACACGCGTGCGACCCCCTCCTCCGCAAGCTGTTGCAAAGCTTCGCCCAAATGCTTTGATTTTAAAGGGTCTTCGGGCATAACACGTTGCAGATATTCCGGTGCAAAACTTGGGATTCCGGTGAAAACCAAATTTTCGCCTTCCGTCAAAACATCACCAATACGCAAACCCCCGTGGTTGGGAATTCCGATAATGTCACCGGCGACAGCTTCCTCCGCCATTTCGCGTTCACGCGCAAAAAACAAAAGAGGTGAGTGAATAATAAGTGATTTGCCCGTGCGCACCGGCGTGAGTTTCATACCGCGGCGGAATGTGCCCGAACAAATTCGTAAGAAAGCAATCCGGTCGCGATGTTTTGGATCCATATTCGCCTGAATCTTAAAAATGAATCCGGTGACCTTTGATTCATGTGGGTCAATCACACGTTCTTTCGCCGTGACCGCGCGCGGGATCGGGGCATAATCGCCCAAGCCTTTCAAAAGTTCGCGCACGCCAAAATTATTGACAGCAGAGCCGAAAAAAACAGGCGTCATATCACCCGCCAAATAGGCCTCACGATCAAATTTTGGACAAAGCCCGCGCACCATTTCAACATCTTCGCGCAATTTCTGGGCTTGCTCAGATGATAATAACTGATCAATTTTCGGATCATCTAAACCGTTGCATGTAATGCTCTCCTGAAGCTCTTCGCCCTTACTGCGATCAAATAAAATCAGGTGATCAGATACAAGATCATAACAGCCACGAAAATCACGCCCCATGCCAATCGGCCAGCTTAATGGCGTGACATCCAATTGCAATTTATCGGCAATTTCATCCATCAAGATCATTGGATCTTGGCTTTCACGATCCATTTTATTGATGAAAGTGATAATAGGAATATTGCGCATGCGACACACGGCAAATAATTTTAAGGTCTGTGCCTCGATCCCTTTTGCTCCGTCTAACACCATCACTGCGCTGTCAACAGCCGTGAGTGTGCGGTATGTGTCCTCGCTGAAGTCTTCGTGACCGGGCGTATCAAGCAAATTAAACGTATATCCATCATGTTCAAACGTCATGACCGATGACGCAACAGAAATCCCGCGCTCTTGCTCTACCTTCATCCAATCGGAACGGGCGCGCCGGCGTTCTCCGCGCGCTTTGACCATACCCGCCATTTGAATAGCCCCCCCGAACAACAAAAGTTTTTCGGTCAAGGTTGTTTTACCCGCATCAGGGTGCGCGATGATGGCAAAAGTGCGGCGTTGATCTACAGGCGACGTCATTCTAAAATTTTTCCTTCAAACGGATGACGTTTTTGTGCATCCTCAATCTCAATCACCCACAGATCTGGGTCACGATCTATGGCGCGGCGAATATACGCATCCGCATCTGTTTCGTCCACCCATTTTCCTTGAAAGGCCGCAAGCCAGCCTAAAACCCCCTGCGCATCCCGCGCTTGGGTTAAAATGCGACACCCGTCGGCAAGCGCATTTTGTTTGAGAATAACCGCGCCCGAAAATTCCGCACCGCGGTGCACGATATAATAAGCAATGGCTTGTTGGTCCATCAAACGCAAATGCGTTTCAAGCCACAAACGCGTGGAGATACGTGCATCGGACATCAATGCAACATGGCGGTTTGCGTGGGTTTTAAAACACGCCGTGGCGGGAAGCTTAAAATCACTTTTGTGCCTTTACCTGAATCCGATTCAAGCGATAATTTCCCGCCATGTAACTCCATCATCGCCTTAGCCAACGGTAACCCCAACCCCGTTCCTTGATTTTCATGAGCCGCATGCGCGTGATCATGAATTTGCCCAAACGGTTCTAACGCTTGTTGGATTTTATTCTTGGGGATTCCAATTCCATTGTCCGAGACAATCACCTGCATATCCCCGTCATTGGTCATTTTTGATTCAATATGAACCCATCCACCGCGACGCGAAAATTTGATGGCATTGCTGAACAAATTAATGAGAACTTGGCGCACAAGACGTTGATCCGCGAATAATAGCGGCATATTTGGCTCCAAATCCATATCAATTTGAATGCCTCCGCCAAAGGCGCGCGACGACATCATGCGCGTTACCGATTCAATAACTTCGGTCATGTCTAAAGACTGCTCATCTAAATCAACGCGCCCCGCTTCAATTTTCGACATATCAAGAACTTCGTTGATAATCTCCAAAAGATGCTCCGCACTGTGATGAATATCATTAAGATATTCAGGATATTTCGCATTCCCTAAGGGGCCAAATGTTTCTTTGATCATCATCTCCGAAAATCCAATGATCGCGTTTAATGGCGTGCGCAATTCATGGGACATATTCGCAAGGAAAGCCGATTTTGCGAGGTTCGCCGCATCCGCCTGTTCTTTCGCAAGACGTAGCGAGATTTCCATTTGCTTACGCAAGGTAATGTCCATGATGGTGGTCACCTGGAAACGGCGGCGTTGAGAAAGTTCAAGTGTTGCCGTGGTATAAAGCGCATTGATGATATTTCCATCTTGGCGCATGATTTTCATCTCGCCCGATGTGCGAAGCCCCGTTTTAATGTAACGGTCATGATTGATCTTGGCGATTTCTTGCTCATCCGATGAGATTAAGTTGACAAAATCTTCGCCGATGACCGTGTCACGCGTCCACCCGAAGGTGCGCACAAAGCTGTCATTCACACGCACAATGCGGCGGTGGTGATCAGAGACCACAATGCTGATTTCCGAGGCATCAAAAATAGATGTTAAAAGGGAAATCGCATCATCGCGTTCACGTTGCAAAATTGATTCATCCGTCTGATCCGGCTGAGCCATGACATCGAGCATCACCACCTCACCCGTGTAATCCAAGAGTGGATTGATCCAGAATCCGTAAACGCGAATACCGCCCGGAAAACTTGGCAAAGCTTGAATTGTGACGGGCACTTTTTGTTTCAAACATACTTCGAATGATTGTTCAAAATGGCGCGCATTCTCACTGTCCATGAAATCATAAACTTGGCGACCAATAAGAAAACCATCCCGCGTGTTAAAATATTCTGAAGCGCGGCGATTGGCCTCTTCAACAACAAAATGCTTTCCCTTGGGCCGCACAAGGAAACGCGGCACCGGCATGGCATCAAATAACGCTTTGTGGTCGATTGCGGTCATGTTTTATCTTGGGTAAATATACTCTATTTTACCACAGCACAGAAACAGTGAAGAAAGATTTAACCCCTAAAAGGTTCCAAAAATACGATCCCCCGCATCGCCCAAACCGGGGACGATATAGGCTTTATCGTTTAAATGATCATCAAGTGCCGCCGTATAAACAGGAATTTGTGGATAAGCCGCATGAAATGCCCGAACCCCTTCGGGGGCGCAAACAAGGCTCATGAAACGAATATGATCCGGCATGATGCCGCGTTTTACCAACACATCCACCGCATGGCGCGCCGAATGGCCCGTTGCCAACATGGGATCAACCAAAATGAAAAATCGCCCTTCCGGCTTTGGAAGACGCACCAAATATTCAACCGGCTCATGCGTCTCTTCATCCCGGTATAATCCCACATGGCCAATCGCGGCCATCGGCATAAGATCTTGTAACCCATCCGCCATCCCCAACCCCGCACGCAAAATGGGGACGATCACAGGTTCGGGCCCGGCAAGAAAAGGTGCCTCCATCTCCATCATCGGTGTTGCAATTTTTTGGGTTCGCACCGGCAGGTTTTCCGTCAACTCATAACCCATCAACAAAGAAATTTCTTTTAAGAGCGCGCGAAAAGACCCCATCGGACAATTCTTGTCACGCATTTGCGACAATTTATGCTGCACCAGCGGATGATCAACGATGAATAAATTCGGAAACTCGGCATGCGTTTTCATGATTGATCTTTTCCCGCAATCGATTTCACAAAGCGTTGCAAGGGAGAGATATCTTCGTATTGACTAACATCTCCGCCGCCGCCCATCGCGATTTTTTCAAGATCAAGGCGTATATTTTTCATCATCTCAGACAAATCATCACCCGGGATTGGTTCGGCCACACATGATGACATCGTGAAATCAGCCGCAATTTTTTTCAATTCCTCATTCAAACGCTCAATAAATTTCAGACCACCGCGCGTATCCGCATGTTTTAACGAGATCAAAAATTCATTCTCGCGCAGACGATACGCATCATCAAAATTACGCATACAGGTACGGATCGCTTGCGAAGCCGTGTGAATGTTGGAAAGCAAGTGATCAACATTTTTTTGTTCATCAATGCGTGTTAAACAGATGGTAAACGGATTGCCGCGCCGCGCACGACGTTCCAACTCCCGCTCCAAATCCGCGATCAACACGGCTTCTGTGCGAAAGCCTGTGAGCTGGTCGATACCCGACGTTGCCAAAAGTGAGTCAATTTCCAACCGCACAAGGCGCGAGATAAAATCTTCGTGACTTTGAATAAAGAAATCAAAAACCTTCTGATCAGGTGTACCACGGGAGTTAATCAGCTTATTGCCACTTTCAATCAGGTATTGGTGGGTCTGGGTCAAGCGATCAATCAAATTGGCATCAACCTTTTTTTGTTCACGCAAGTGCGACGCCCACACAGAAAAACTTTCCGGGGTAGAAATTTCCGGCAAGGTTTCAGGCCGATAAAAACTCGACTTAATAATATTTGCAAACCACCCGTTATAATCTTCGATGATAAGAGTTACGGGCTCAAGCGCGTTTGATTGTTTCATAAGGTAACTATAACGAATTCGGCCTTAATCGGGAAGCCAGTCTTTACGCAAGGAATCGAGTGTCCCAAGCTTAATCGCCGCCCTTATTTCCCGCATCAGCTGGGAAATCACAGCCACATTATGTTGGCTTAAGATTTGATGTGCCAACATCTCATCGGCTTTCAACAAATGATGGATATAAGCTTTGGAATAAAGATGTGACGCCATGTGCGGAGAGGCTTCATCAAGGGGGGTGTCATCATCTTTGAACCGCGCATTCATCAAATTGATGTAACCTTTCGGAACCCCTTTCAACAAGGCGCGCCCATGACGTGCTTCGCGCGTCGGGGTGACACAATCGAATGTATCCATTCCCATTTTCACACATTCAAAAATATCTTCAATCTTACCGATCCCTAAAAGATGAACAGGGCGCGCGGGATGAAGCCGCCCCACCGTCCACGAAACAATCTCATAAAAATGAACTTTGGTGCCACCCAAACATCCGCCCACGGCTGTGCCAAAAAATGGCCGCGCTGCTGTGTAATCACAACTTTCTTCACGAAGATCACGATACACACCCCCTTGCACAACACCATAAACACCTTGTGTTCCGTCATGTGTTTTTTCAAAAGCCGTAAGGGAACGATCACCCCATTTATGGGACATGACCATGGAACGCGCCGTGTAATCACGCTCCGCATGATAAGGGGTGCATTCATCCATTTGCACGATCAAATCCGCACCCAATTTACGTTGCACGTCCATTGATGTTTCCGGGCTTAAGCAAAGCACCTCACCGTTTTTATAAGAGCGAAAAAACGCACCTTTTTCTTCATCGATTCGAATGAGTGACGGCGGACGTTTTTTGCCGCGCCCTTTAATTTCATCGGCATCCGACCCCAGCCCCATCGAGAAAATTTGATACCCACCGGAATCCGTCAACATCGGCCCGTCCCATTTCATAAATTTATGAAGCCCACCCATTTTTTTTATTTTTTCTGGGCCGGGTGGGATTAAAAGGTGATAGGTATTGGCGAGAATAATATCCGCCCCCGCATCTTTGACTTGGTAAGGATGCAGATTTTTGACGGATGCTTTTGTTCCGACGAAAATAAAATTCGGCGTTTCAATTGTCCCGTGCGGCGTTTTCAAAAGACCCAAGCGCGCCGCAGACGTGAGATCGCTATGCGTAATATCAAACGCAAAATTTGGATATTCAAGCGTGTTCGATGAGAACACGGAAAATTATGCTTGAGCTTTTTTCGCCTGGATTTTTTCAAGCTGCGTTTTGATCGGACGCAGATCTTCATCCAGTTTCGATTTTGGTGTGTTGAGGATGTACGCATCCAAACCACCTTTGTGATCAATGGTGCGCAAGCCCGATGGGGTTAAACGCAACGACACCATGCGGCCCAAAAGTTCACTGTAAAGTGATGTGTCTTGTACGTTGGGCAAGAAACGGCGGCGTGTTCTGTTGTTCGCATGGGAAACATTGTTTCCGAACATCACGGCTTTGCCGGTGATTTGGCATTTGCGGCTCATGACGAGAATCCTTCAATTGTAAGCGGTTAGTTACTAAAATATGCTGCGGACATTACGCAGGGCAAATCACAAGGTCAAGGAAAATCTTAAGTTATTAGCTCATAAAATGAGCCTGTTTTCATTTTTTACGTGCAGAATCCCACAAAATCCGTGTATGTTAAGAAAAAAAACAGGGATATAACAATGAAAATCACACAAGAATTTATTGCTGATCTTGAAATCATGTCGGATGACATGCTCGCCCCTCGCTTCAAAACCATTATTAGTAAGCTTTATGATTTCGACAAAAACGTCGGAAAAATTATTGCTGATCGGGCAAAGCAAATATCAGAAGATATTTTGGACCAAGAGCGCAAAAGACTCCTTGGTGCTGTTACGGAAATAAACCCCCTTTTGGCAGCGCGGTTTGATCACACACCACCTTCTCTGGCTCACAGATCAACGGAACTTGGCGTTTTGTTCCAAATTCTTTCATCTCAACAAAATGTGGGGCTGTCGGAAATACAAAAACAAGCCATTACATTCTCCAATTTATCAACGGCTCAACGTGATAGATACGCCAAAGCAGTTTTGGGTGATAATATTCGCCAAGCCATCAAAGAATATATGGATGAGCGCGAAATCGACCCCGTGCAATTAAAGTTTACAAAGGCGGAACTGGCGAGTTTGAGTTATATTGCCCCCTTGGGCTTCTCACGCCACTTAGCGGCAAAAAACCCTTATGATCAGCCGCGCTCTGATCCACTTCCTCCGCGCCCCGCTTGACATTTTTCATGTAAAATCTATTCATTTAGGTGTAGATTTTTGGATCTATCGCCTATAAACCAAGATGTCTTTCGAGAATCATAACGGGGCATAGGCGTCTCCCACTTGTGGGAAGATGGTCAGTGCCGCATCTGTGGGCTGTGCTGTTGTTTGCCAACATTAACAAGAGGATGTTTATATCATGTCAAAAGTCATTGGAATCGATTTAGGAACCACCAACTCCTGTGTGGCCATCATGGATGGCAAAGACCCACGGGTGATTGAAAATGCGGAAGGTGCGCGCACCACGCCGTCGATGATCGCCTTCACCAAAGATGGGGAGCGTTTGGTGGGACAACCCGCAAAACGTCAAGCGGTCACAAACCCAGATAATACATTGTATGGGATCAAGCGTCTGATCGGACGGCGTTTTTCTGACCCACAAGTTCAAGACATGAAAAAGAAAAGCCCCTTCAAAATTGTTGAAGGTGACAATGGCGATGCGTGGGTTGAAATTGATGGTCAAAAATATGCGCCGTCACAAATCTCGGCCATGGTTTTGAAAAAAATGAAAGAGACTGCGGAAAGCTTCTTGGGCACAACCGTGGACAAAGCCGTGATCACCGTCCCCGCATATTTTAACGATGCGCAACGTCAAGCGACAAAAGATGCTGGTAAAATTGCTGGTTTAGAAGTTTTGCGCATTATCAACGAACCAACGGCCGCGGCCCTTGCGTATGGTTTGGATAAGAAAAATCATGGCACAATTGCGGTGTATGATTTGGGTGGTGGAACATTCGATATTTCCATTCTCGAAATCGGCGATGGCGTTTTTGAGGTAAAATCCACCAATGGTGATACATTTTTGGGTGGAGAAGATTTTGACTCCCGCATTATCGACTTTTTGGCCGATGAATTCAAAAAAGAGCAAGGCATTGATTTACGCCAAGACAAACTTGCGCTTCAACGCTTAAAAGAAGCTGCGGAAAAAGCGAAAATCGAACTCTCATCAACCACGCAAACAGATGTGAACTTGCCGTTTATCACGGCCGATGCGTCGGGGCCCAAACATTTGAACATCAAACTGACCCGCGCGAAATTGGAATCGCTGGTCGATGATTTGGTTCGCCGCACCATTGATCCATTAAAAGCCGCACTTCGTGATGCCGGCGTAAAACCTTCGGATATTGATGAAGTTGTTTTGGTGGGCGGGATGACCCGCATGCCGAAAATCATTGAAACCGTGCGCGAATTTTTCGGTAAAGAACCACATAAAGGTGTGAACCCGGATGAAGTTGTTGCCGACGGTGCCGCTGTGCAAGGTGGGGTTTTGCAAGGTGATGTCAAAGACGTTCTTCTTCTTGATGTCACACCCTTGTCATTGGGTATTGAAACATTGGGCGGTGTGTTCACGCGCCTCATTGATCGCAACACCACTATCCCCACAAAAAAATCACAAACCTTTTCCACGGCCGAAGATAACCAAGGGGCGGTGACCATTCGTGTGTTCCAAGGTGAACGCGAAATGGCGGCTGACAACAAACTTCTTGGGCAATTTGATTTGGTGGGCATTCCCCCCGCCCCGAGAGGTGTGCCACAAATCGAGGTCACCTTTGACATTGATGCCAACGGTATCGTGCACGTGACCGCAAAAGACAAAGCCACAGCGAAGGAACAACAAATTCGTATCCAAGCTTCGGGTGGTTTGTCCGATGCCGATATTGAGAAAATGGTGAAAGACGCCGAAGCGAACGCGGAAAGCGATAAGTTGCGCCGCGCTTTGGTTGAAACGAAAAATCAGGCGGAGGCATTGATCCACCAAACAGAAAAAACCATCGCTGATTTGGGCGCAGATGCACCTTCCGACACGAAATCCGAAGCGGAAACGGCCATCAGCACCTTGAAAGACGCGATCAAAGCCGAAGATAAAAATCTGATTGAGCAGAAGATGAATGATCTTCAGCAAATTGCGATGAAGTTTGGCGAAATTGCGTATCGTAAGTCACAAGAAAAATCGGCCGGATCGGCTGACAATGCGAGCGGCACATCATCGGATGAAGCAAAGCCAGCGGCGAATGGTAATCTGAATGATGATGATTTCTTGGATGCCGATTTCACCGAAATCAAAGATGATGACAATAAAAAAGCAAACTAATCGCGCATGATATCATCATCACCTCGTAATTTTTATGACGTGCTTCAAGTTGACCCGGCGGCGACGCCGGATCAACTTAAGGCCGCTTATAAACGCATGGTGATGATTTGGCATCCTGATCGTAATCGGCACAACCCGTCGGGTGCGGCGGAGCGATTGCAATTGATCAACGAAGCTTACGGCACATTGCGGGATGCGGAATTGCGCGCACTTCATGATGAAACATTGCGCAATGCAAGCTTGACCGCGCGCAACGACAATCGCAATGCGACATCGGGTCTTATGACCCAATTCCTTGCATGGCTTTCCGGTGAGAAATCGTCATGAGCAAAGATTATTATAAAACTTTAGGTGTTGAAAAAAACGCATCTGAGGATGATCTCAAAAAAGCCTATCGCAAAATGGCGATGCAATATCACCCGGATCGCAATAAAGACAGCAAAGAAGCCGAAGAGAAATTTAAAGAAATCAACGAGGCTTATGATGTTTTAAAAGATCCCGATAAGCGCGCTGCCTATGACCGCTTTGGATCAGAAGGACTGCGCGGCATGGGTGGTATGGGCGGCGGCGGTTTTAATCCTGGCGATATGGGCCCCGGGTTTTCCGCCTTCACCGATATTTTTGAAGATATGTTCGGCGATATCATGGGCGGCGGCGGTCGCCGTTCCCAAGGGCCGTTGCGCGGAGCCGACACGCAATTTGCAATCGACATCAGTTTGGAAGATGCGTTCAAAGGAAAAGAAACAAAAATCAAAATTCCCACCGTTGATGCCTGCGAATCCTGCAACGGGACAGGATCGGAGAATGGCGCGAAGCCTGAAGCCTGCGGCGGCTGCGGTGGCTCGGGTCGTGTGCGCGCCACCCAAGGTTTTTTCACAATTGAACGCACGTGCCCCACCTGTAACGGGGCGGGCACCATTATCAAAAGCCCTTGCAAAAAATGTGGTGGCGCTGCGCGCACGCGATCAAGCAAGACCTTGCAAATTACAGTGCCCCCCGGTGTGGAAGACGGGCGACGCATTCGTTTAACTGGCGAAGGTGAAGCGGGTGTGCGTGGTGGCCCACGCGGTGATCTTTATATTCTTGTTAATATCAAATCACACAGTTTCTTCAAACGCGATGGTGCGAATTTATATTGCCGCGTGCCGGTGCCCATGACCACCGCCGCACTTGGTGGATCAATTGAAGTCCCCACAATTGAATCAACACGTACGCGCATCAAAATTCCGCCCGGCACACAAACAGGGCAACAGTTACGTTTGAAATCCCAAGGTATGAGCGTGATGCGTTCTGAATCGCGCGGGGATATGTATGTCGAAATTTTTGTTGAGACACCTGTCAATCTTGATAAAAAACAAGTTGAGTTGATGAAACAACTTGATGACTCATTGGAAAAAGCGGGACGAAAAAATTCACCAGAATCAGAAGGATTTTTTCGCAAGATGAAAGAATTGTGGAAAGATTTAAACGAGTAAGGCACGCATAAAAAAAGACGGCCTTTGGCCGCCCTTTTAATATCCCTGTTACACAACTCGCCTTCAGTTGATTATTGTTATCTTTATCCTGACAGAAAATTTTGTCCTTTGGCAAGAAAAAGAATTTATTATTTTATTTCAAATGGTTAATTTCGATGCAAGCTCCTGCGATTCATGAATTTTTCCGCCGCCTCCAGGCGCAAAATCCCCACCCAAAATCTGATTTAGAATACACAAATCCCTTCACATTGCTGGTTGCCGTGGTGCTCTCCGCCCAGGCCACAGATAAGGGCGTTAACAAAGCCACGCATAAACTTTTCATGAAATACGACACACCCCAAAAAATGCTCAAACTCGGTGAAGCGGGATTAATTGAACATATCAAAACCATCGGGCTTTTTCGCGCCAAGGCAAAAAATGTAATCAGCTTGTGTCACATTCTTGTCGATGATTATGGCGGGGAAATTCCCCGCACCCAAGAAGAACTGATAAGCCTTCCCGGTGTTGGGCAAAAAACGGCGAACGTCGTGCGCAATATTGTTTACGGAGATCCAAGCATTGCCGTTGACACGCACGTGTTTCGTGTTGGAAACCGCACCAAAATGGCTACGGGCAAAACGCCGGATGAAGTTGAAAAAAAACTTCTTAAAAAAGTGCCCAAGGAATTTTTACAACATGCCCATCATTGGTTGATTTTGCACGGACGTTATACGTGCAAGGCACGCAACCCGTTATGTGAGGAATGTGTCGTGCGTGATCTTTGCCCTGTGGGTAGGAAGTTGAAAATGTGAAATATATTTAAAAAACAATCAAAAAACCATATAAGATTTATAGTGTTTAACAATTCATAGCCAATATCGCGGCATGTTGAGCATGCAATGTTGTCGTATCAAAAATTGGAACAGAGCTATCTTCAGGCTTAACAAGTAGCATAATTTCTGTGCAGCCAAGGATAATGCCTTGCGCTCCATTATTAACTGATCTTCTAATCACTCGCACAAAAGCATCTCGTGAAGTTTGCTTAATTATACCTTTGACTAACTCATCATAGATTGTGTCATGAACTGTTGTTCGATCTTCCGCGTCAGGAACAGACACTTCCAATTTAAATCTATCTTTAAGTCGTCCCTTATAAAAATCATGCGTCATGGTAAAATTTGTTCCCAAAAGGGCGACGCGGGAAATACCTTGATTGCGAATCTCCTCGCCCGTTGGATCAGCAATGTGCAGCAGCGGTAGGCCTGCGCCAGCTTCAACTGCATCAGCCATTTTGTGCATGGTATTAGAACAAATAACTATAAAATCAGCACCAGCCTTTTTCAAACCTCGAGCAGCATCTATCATAGCGCTTGTCAACTCTTCCCATTTTTCGGCATATTGAAGATCTTTGATTTCTTGGAAATCAAAAGAATGCATGATGATTTTAGCAGAGTGAACACACCCCAGTCTCGCCTGAACGGTTTGGTTGATGATCCGGTAATATTCTGCGCTGGACTCCCAACTCAGTCCTCCAATAAGGCCTATTGTTTTCATAGGTTTTCTTTCTATTACTAGGTTTTTTTATATTCGTGTATACACAAGGATCATACGCATAATTTTATAAAAAACCCCGCGAAATGCGGGGCTTTTTGAAATTCAAAACTTAAAATCTTATTGGCCTGCAGCGCGTAAAATCGGAAGATCTTCTGCCGCCTTAGGCTTTTGCGACTTTTTTTCGGACGCTTGCCGCGAGCCTCCGACAGGGTTGATTTTACCGTCAATGGTGGCACCCGCTTCGACCGCGAGTTCCTTATAAGACAACGCACCTGTGATTGATCCCGTGGAGCGAACAGTCAAACGACCATTCACGGTGATCTCACCTTCGAATTTTCCGGCAATGGTTGCTTCGGAAATTTCAACTGTGCCGTAAAACATTCCGGTTTCAGCAATCTCAAGAACGCTTGCACCTTTCAAAGCGGCCTCAACTGTGCCCTCGACAACCAAGTGATCACAAGATTCAATTTCACCCGACATGGTGATACCTTGGCCAATAACCAAACGGCGGCCATTTGACAAAGCGGTAGAGCTTGATGGGCTAGCGCCATAAGACGGGAAAGAACCATAAGAAGGTGTGGCCGGACGCGAAGCCGCAGCAGCCGGAGCCGACGCGTTAGAGCGTTGAAAAGGATTCGCCGGAATGTCCGCCGAACGTGTTTCGGTGGCGGTTTGGGATTCGGTTTCGGTTGATTGAGTCATGGTTTTATTTTCCCCTTGCTGGTCTTGTGTGGGTTGCGGGTTTGATGCGTTTGGGCGGTGAAACATTCTTTTGTCCTCTGCTCCTGTTAATTCTGACACCGGATCAAAATTATGTGCTAAGTAATTGATTTTAAATCAATAATCCATCACAAATGATTTTGGGGTGATGATGTGACCCTAACACCGCCATTTTTGTCTTGCAACAAATTTTTAGCGGTTTTCAGCCCTTTTCTTCATGAAAAAAACCGTAAATCTGGCGCGCCGTCTCTTTTGACACCCCCTCAACTTTCTCCAAATCCACCAAAGCGGCCGTTTCAACCGCGTGGGCGGAGCCAAAATGAAGCAAAAGCGCCTTTTTCCGCTTTGGCCCGATCCCCGGAATTTGATCCAGAACCGAAACTCCCAATTGCCCCACCCGCCGGGCGCGGTGTGTGCCAATGGCGAAGCGGTGAGCCTCATCACGCAAACGTTGCAGATAATGAAGAACGGGGCTTTTTTCATCGAGCTGGAAAACCGGGCGGTCTTTCCTGAAAAATTTCTCACGCCCTGCATTGCGATCTTCACCCTTCGCGATCCCCACCAAGGTGAATTTATCCGCAACACCCAATTCCTCACATACCTCAAGGGCAGCATTTAATTGCCCCAATCCGCCGTCAATCAAGACCAGATCCGGCCACACCGCATCGGCCCCCTCTTCCATCGCCCGCGTAAAACGCCGGGTGAGAACCTCGCGCATCATGCCGTAATCATCAGATTGTTTGCTGGAGCGGATATTAAATTTGCGATAGGACGATTTTTGCAAACCTTCCGGTGTTGCAACAATCATCGCACCGACCATGTTGGTACCGCTGATATGTGAGTTATCATAGACCTCAATCCGCCGCGGAATCTCTTCAAGCTCAAAAAGCTCCGCGACGTCTTTGAGTAAAACCTCATCACTTTTTCGCGCGATTAAGAAACGTTCCAACGCATCATCGGCATTGCGCTGTGCAAATTGAATAAGCTGTTTTCTCTGTCCCCGCACAGGGGTAAGAATGTCAACTTTATGATCTTGAAAACTGCGTGTTGAAAGTGCTTCGCACAATAAATCTTTTTGTGTGACTTCCAATGATGTCAAAACAAGCGGCGGCGTTGGCCGTGCATTGTAAAACTGCATTACGAAAGCGGCGAGAATATCTGAATCGCTGTCATCCGCCGCGTGAGTTGGAAAGAAGGGACGATTGCCAAAATTTTGGCCTTTGCGGAAAAAGAAAATCTGGATACAGCTTTTCCCTTCTCGGCGCGCCAAGGCAATAACGTCCATATCATCCGCCGCAGAAATATTGATGTTTTGCGTGGTTTGCAAACTTGTCAAAAGCTTGATTCGATCACGCAACGCAGCCGCTTTCTCATATTCTTGCGCATCACTTGCCGTTGCCATTTGCGCGACCAAACGGTCTTGAATGATGCGGCTTTTTCCTTCCAAGTAATCGCGTGCATCGCGTACCTGATCACGATATTCCTCTTTGCTCACCAATCCCACACACGGTGCCGTGCATCGTTTGATGTGATATTGCAAACATGGCCGCGTGCGCGCCGCAAAATACCCATCAGTGCAATTTCGAATTTGAAAAGCTTTTTGCAATGTCTCAACGGTGTCCGTCACCGCATACCCTCCGGCAAAAGGGCCATAATAAAACCCTTTGCGGTTACGGCTTCCGCGCTGTTTCAAAAGTTGCGGGTAATCATGATCGTCCGAGATAAAAATATAGGGAAGCGATTTATCATCTTTCAGCAAGATATTGTAACGCGGGCGATGTTTCTTGATAAGATTGGATTCAAGCAATAATGCCTCAACCTCGGTGTGGGTATGAATAAATTCCATCCCCACCGTCTCACCGATCATGCGTTGAAGCCGCATGGGAAGCCGTACCGGAGATGTATAATTCGTCACACGCCGCTTCAATGATTTTGCCTTACCAATATATAAAATCTCACCGCGCTCATTCACCATACGGTACACACCCGGCGCATCGGGGAGAAGTGCGACGTGGTGTTTGATCACTGCAATACCGTGATCCAATGTCGGGCGTGAAAATTCATACTCAGGCATGGTGAAACATTAGAATCTGCATACGAAAAAATCAATGTCTGTATTTTTCTTGACAGGTGCATTTGGTTTGTTCTATTTCATATCAATAATTGATTATTCGCAAGTATTGGCCCGCGCATAATCATCTTTCTGGGGAAGTGGCCGTGATATAATGGAGAAAGTCATGCGAACAACCACGTTACGCACCCGTGACGGCTGTCCCGTTTTTTATGGGCATCCGGCGGGAATCGTCGATTATTTGAATAATCTGGAGCCAGACCGGCTTTATGATCTTGATATGAGCTATTTTGACTTGCGCGCCTTAGATTGGAACGGACGGCGCGGCAATGATATTGATTTCGCACACAGCAATTTGTGCGGCGCAAATATCACCGAAAGTATCTTTGAAGATTGCAATTTTTCCTATGCGCTTCTTCCCTTTTTACGTGCAAGCCTGACCCGCTTTGTCCGGTGTGATTTCAGCGAAGCCGAATTTGGCGCGACCGATGTTTCGGGATGTATTTTCGAAGATTGTTCTTTTTCAGGCCCGGGATTCTTCCGGCTTGACCTTTCAACCGCTGCGCAGATCAAGAATTGTGTTTACAATACAATGGAGCAAGAGAAGTTGATCTTTCACAAAGCCCCCCTCATCCTTCACGGACATAAAAGCCCGTTGGCTTTTTTTGAAGCGGGCATGCTGTGCGCTGCACCACAAAAACTACATCTTAAGGATGTAAGCCTTGGAAAAATGCAACTTAAAATTAATCAAAAGGTTATATCATGAAGAATAAATATAAGCTTTTGATCCGGAGGGGCTAATGCGGATCTATTGGCGTATCAAAGGTGTGGGCGCCTTGTTTTTCGAAGTGGATCGCGCTTTGGGAAAAAAACCCTTGTGTTCTATCAACAAATGGAATAAAGAAATAATTGTGAATATACCATATTGTCAAATAATTTTGACGCCGTGGACGCAATTGCGACATGAGGGGATTGAGGACAGCAAGAATGGCAGCAGCGTTGGAACGAACCCGTTCAAAAAATCAGACGGCTTTGCAGGTTTTTCTTGACCTGCTCACGCATATCCAAAAATTAGATTCCGAATTCCCGCTTCAATACAGCTTGGCCCTCACCCATATTGCATTGGAAGAAGGCTTGTCTTTAACAAGCTTGGCGGAGCGGATGGATGTCAGCCTCTCTACCGCATCCCGCATTGTGGGCGCTTTGTCAAATTTTCGCCCGAACGGTCAACCTTATAATATGATTGATATTCGTGTTGCGGCCGATGAACGCCGCCGCAAAGAATTGTTTCTCACGCCGCGCGGCAAAAGTTTTCTGCAACGTATCGGCAAAATCATTGAGTCTTAAGACAACGTCTGAAAAGACTTGACTCTGTTCTTGTTTTGTTCTAATCTCAAAACATGCATGATCTTCCCCCCTCGCTCACACGTGAGGACTATAAATGGCTGTTTTTAGATCTGAACAGCTATTTCGCCTCTGTTGAGCAACAAGAAAACCCGGCCTTGCGCGGCCGGCCGGTGGCGGTGGTGCCGATGATGACGGATGGCACATGTGCCATTGCCGCCTCTTATGAGGCAAAGCGTTTTGGGATTAAAACCGGAACCAAAATTTTTGAGGCAAAACAACTTTGCCCCGATCTTGTTTGCGTATTGGCGGATCATAAAAAATATGTCGCTTATCACCACAAAATTCTTGATGAGGTGATCACACATACCCCCATCAATAAAGTTTGGTCGATTGATGAGCTATCCAGCCGCCTTCCCCCACATCGGCGCACTCTTCATGGCGCAATGGAAATTGCACAACATATCAAAGATGGAATTCGTAAAAATGTGGGGGAGTATATTACATGTTCTATAGGCATCGCACCCAATGCCTATTTGGGAAAAATTGCCAGCGACATGAAAAAACCGAATGGATTGGTCATGATGACACAAGAGACCATTCCCCATATTTTGTCACAACTTCAACTGCGTGATCTTCCGGGGATTGGCGCCAACATGGAAAAACGCCTTATTCAGAAAGGCATTTTGTCAGTTGCCGAATTTTGCACGCTCACCGCGAAACAAGCCCGCGCCATTTGGGGAAGTGTGGATGGCGAACGGTTGTGGTATAATTTGCACGGTTATGATATTCCGCCCCCAGAAACACACACCAGCGTGGTTGGCCATTCGCGTATTCTCGATCCGGATTTGCGCCACGCTTCCGCCGCACGATTAATTTTACGCCGTCTTACCACAAAAGCGGCCGCGCGATTACGCCGCAAAGGCTTTCTGGCGGCGGGCGTTGCAGTATCGGTGCGGGTAGAAAATGGCGCGCGATGGGGCAATGTTCTTCATGATGAACCGGTGAATGATAACTCCACCCTCTTGCACCGCATGGAAATGTTATGGGGGGAGATGATTGCGGCAACACGTGCGCACCGCTTTAAAAAAGTGGCGGTGACTTTTTATGATCTTTACGAGCCCCAACAAATTACGGGGGATCTGTTTGCGCAAAAAACTTGCCCGCAACGGCAAAAAGACGTTGTGAAGAACGCCGCTTTGTCCCAGGTGATGGACCAGATTAACAGTAAGTTCGGCGGCGAAACATTACGCCTTGGCATGACGCCGCAAACTCAAGCCGGATTTGTAGGAACAAAAATCGCTTTCAGCCGCATCCCCGACCAAGCCGAATTTTGGGAGTGATGTTAAGTTTAATGGATTCGATCCGGCAGGCAGATATTCAAAGAAAACTTATGGTGGCCCCGGCCGGAATCGACGCAAAACTCCGTTTTGCCTTTTTAAGAAAAGGTTCAATCCGGCAACAAAAATCTTAAGAAAAACAAATGGTGGCCCCGGCCGGAATCGAACCGGCACGCCCATTACAGACTCACGATTTTAAGTCGTGTGCGTCTACCTATTCCGCCACGGGGCCACGGAAAATGTACAAAAAAGCTTGATATTCATGACGCAGTTTTTAAACCTTGTCCAGATGAATTCACACTAATTGCGCGGGGTTCCCCGCCATATTTACGGATCAGCTCAACCACTTCCCATGTCGCCTTATCCAACGGGTCATTTTCGGTGGAACGCAAAACCAAACTTAAGCCCAAAACCCCGCTGCGATAATGGGGGTAGCTTCCAATTTCAATTTGCGGGTAACGTTTTTGAATGAGGCCCAGATCTTCGGCGATTTGGCTTTCACCCAAAAGACAGGTTACCGTATTCGATAAAATAGGTGGCCCCGATTGAAGGTTGACAAGAATGTCATCCAACATGGCTTGCATAATGCGCGGCACACCCGCCATGATATAGACATTTTCAATTTGAAAACCGGGCGCACCCGAGACAGGATTGTTGATAAGAGCCGCCCCACGCGGAATCATCGCCATTTTTAAACGTGGCTCCGTCAAATGTTCTTCCCCGCCATAATAATTCAATAAAATTTCGCGCGCTTGTGGATCAAGATCAAGCGGAACATGAAACGCCTTCGCCACACACTCCGCCGTAATATCATCATGGGTTGGGCCAATTCCGCCCGTTGTGAAAAGATATGTAACGTTATTTTTCATCTCACGCAGCGTTTTGATGATCACCGCTTCATCATCGGGCACGACGCGCGCCTCAACAAAGCGAATGCCCCGCTCCGTCATTTTATTGGCAATCCACGATGTGTTCGTATCTTGGGTGCGGCCCGATAAAATCTCGTTACCGATCACAATTAAAGCAGCCGTGATGTCAGACATATTGCACAAAAGCCCTGAAAGGATTAAAAGAAACAGATGTTAAAATAAGTAGGAAACACCCATTCGTCAAGCGAAAGACATGAACAAAAACACTTTCACCCGTCATAATATTGAATTGCACGCACCGGAAGATTTTGACGGTATGCGCGCGGCCGGAAAACTCGCGTCACAGGTTTTGGATATGATCACGCCTTTTGTTCAAGTAGGGATCACCACCGAAGAACTTGATCAACGGTGTCATGATTTTATTTTGGCGCATGGCGCAACACCTGCCCCGCTTGGATATAAAGGTTATCCGAAGTCGATTTGCACATCGATCAATCATGTTGTGTGTCACGGAATTCCCGGCCCAAAAAAATTGATGGATGGCGATATTGTCAATATTGATGTGACGGTCATTAAAGACGGATGGCATGGCGATACAAGCCGGATGTTCGGTGTGGGCAATGTTGCGGTGAAAGCCAAACGATTGATGGATGTCACCCACGCCGCCATGATGGCCGGAATTGAGGTTGTGAAGCCGGGCGTTGCCTTAAGCATGATTGGTAAAGCCATTCAAGAAATTGCCCATGCGGAACGATTCTCAGTCGTGCGTGATTTTTGCGGCCATGGATTGGGACGTAATTTCCACGCGCAACCATCCGTGTTGCATTATTACGACCGTGAGGGAGATGACATTATCTTAGAAGAAGGCATGTTTTTCACCATTGAACCCATGATCAATGCCGGTCATTATGCCACAAAAATTTTAGGCGATGGGTGGACCGCCGTCACGCGTGATCGTTCTTTATCCGCACAATATGAACATTCTATTGGCGTGACCAAAAATGGATATGAGATTTTCACTCAATCATGACCCAACGTGCAGAAAAAAAAGAAGACGACATTCCCCATTATCACGGCCACCGGGATCGTTTGCGCGCTAAATTATTGGAGCGCGGTGTCGACTCCCTCGCTGATTATGAACTTCTTGAATTAATGTTGTTTCTTGTTATTCCGCGGCGCGATGTCAAACCCTTGGCCAAAGAATTGATCACCCATTTCGGATCATTCCACAGTGTTTTTTATGCCTCAACCGATTCCTTGCGCGCATATGGCTTGTCGGAAAATGTGATTGCCGGACTTAAAACCATTCACGCCTCAAGTCTTAAAATTTTACAGCAAGATGTGATCAATCTTCCTGTTTTAAACAATTGGGACAAACTCCTCAATTATTTGCGGGCCGATATGGGGCATGAAACCCAAGAGCATTTTCGTCTTTTATTCCTTAACAAAAAAAATGAATTGATGCATGACGAAATACAACAACGCGGCACGGTCGATCACACGCCCGCTTATCCGCGTGAGATTATCAAACGTGCGTTAGAGCTTCACGCGACCGCCCTTATTTTGGTGCATAACCACCCAAGTGGCGATCCGAAACCCAGCAAAGCCGACATGGATTTAACCCGCGTTATTTGCGAAGCCGCAAAACTGGTTGGCATTACCGTTCATGATCATGTGATTATTTCACGCACCACTATTTTTTCTTTTAAATCACAGGGGTTATTATGATACCACGTTATTCTCGCCCAGCTATGAATGCGATTTTTGAAGCCGATAACAAATTTCGCATCATGTTAGAGATTGAAATTCTTGCGGCCGAAGCCATGGAAAAAAATGGCACCATTCCACATGGTATCGCCGCCGCCATTCGACAGCGCGGGAAATATGACCCTGCGCGCATTGAAGAAATTGAGCGCGAAGTCAAACATGATGTGATTGCATTTTTAACAAATGTTGCGGAACATGTCGGTGATGAAGCCCGTTATATGCATCAAGGCCTTACATCTTCCGATATTCTTGATACAACCTTGGCAGTTCAACTGACCCAAGCATGTGATATTTTACTGAAAGATTTAGACTCAGTGCTGGCGGCTTTGAAAAAACGTGCGCTTGAACATCAAGACACCCTTTGTATTGGCCGAAGCCATGGTATTCACGCCGAACCGACCACTTTTGGTGTTAAACTTGCAGGGCATTATGCGGCCTTTCGCCGCGCATACGAAAGATTAGTTTTTGCACGCGGACATATCGCAAGTTGCAGCCTCTCTGGTGCTGTTGGGACATATGCCACCGTGTCACCTGATGTCGAAACTTATGTCGCGGAAAAATTAGGCCTTGCGGTTGAGTCCGTGGCCACCCAAGTCATTCCCCGTGACCGCCATGCATTTTTAGTTGGTGTGATGGGCGTTATCGCATCGTCGATTGAAAATTTTGCTATTGAAATTCGTCATTTGCAACGCACCGAAGTGCGTGAAGCGGAGGAGTTCTTCAGCAAAGGGCAAAAAGGATCTTCCGCCATGCCGCACAAACGCAATCCTGTTTTGTCGGAAAACTTGACGGGGCTTGCGCGCATTGTGCGTGCAGCTGTAACGCCCACGCTTGAGAATGTTGCCTTGTGGCATGAACGTGATATTTCGCATTCTGCTGTTGAGCGCACAATTTTGCCCGATACCTGTATCGTACTTGACTTTGCGCTCAATCGCCTTGCGCAAGTGATTGAAAATTTGATGGTCTATCCAGAGCGCATGAAAAAGAATCTTGAATCCACTGGTGGTTTAGTTTTCTCACAACGCCTTCTTCTTACCCTCACACAAAATGGATTAAGCCGTGAAGAGGCTTATGCCCATGTGCAAAAACATGCGATGATTGTGTGGGAATCGGACGGACAAAAAAATCTGCGTCACGAAGTTTTAAATGACGCGACACTTGGCCCGCTTTTGAAAGACAAAGCCGATATGATTTTCGATTATCAGGCTTATATTCAGCAAGCACCCCTTATTATAAAACGCGCTGTTTCGGAATGATGGCTCTCTTTTAAAAGAGGAGTAAATCACTCCTATTTTGCTTGACCTCGCCACTGGATTTGTTAGAAACTCCGGACTGAGGGGTATTTAATGATTCTTTGTAATTGCCGCAATATTCGTAACCGCCATTTGGACGAAGCCTTGGAAAGCTTCAAGCACGAGCCACAGGGCGGTGTTAAATTAACATGCTGTTCCCTTTATCGGCGTGCCGCAGAAAACGCAGGACATGAGAAAGGGACGCTTGCTTTATGTGGCAAATGCGCCCCCGATTTCAAGAAAGCCTTGAGGGATTTGCCCTGCTCCGCCGAAGAAGATGACCAAGACGTTGGCCAAACCGGCGATAATTGCAAGATTGCAAAACGCTTTGACTTATCTTAAGGATAAACGTGAGCAACTTATAGGAGTCCTCATGCGCCTTTTAACCCTTTTCATTTGGAGTTTCTTCCTCATGACTTTTTCATCTGCGAATGCCCAAAATTCGGATCCTGAAAACACATTGAATATGCAACTGAAAGACGGCACGGTTGTTATTAAATTAATGCCGGACGTTGCACCCAATCATGTCGCACGTATCAAAGAATTAACCCGTAAGGGATTTTATGACGGTGTAAAATTCCATCGCGTCATTGATGGTTTTATGGCTCAAACCGGCGATCCAACAGGAACAGGAACCGGCGGATCTGATCTTCCTAATCTCAAGGCTGAATTTAACCCTACAAATTTTGGACGCGGCGTTGTAGGTATGGCACGCACCAATGATCCGAACTCTGCCAACTCGCAATTTTTTATCTGTTTTGAAGATTGCAGCTTTTTGAACAACCAATACACCGTATGGGGACAAGTCACATCAGGGATGGAATTTGTTGACAAAATCAAACGCGGTGAACCGCCTGTTGACCCGGATGTGATTGTAAAAATGACCGTGGCCGCGGATCAAGCAACCGATGGCGCAAAAGCCGCCGCACAATGATTTTTTCTTAAAAAGAAAATACAAAAACCCCTGTCACACAGGGGTTTTTTCATGGGTCTTTTATGAGACCGGATTTAAAATCCGCGCGTGATCCGCAAGTTTCATTACCAGTTTCTCTAATTTCTCCGCATGATCCAGCGGGTCCGGTGTTTCAAAACGCAAATAAGCTACATTTCCGTCAAAAATAAGAATAGATGCAAACGCCTTAATGGTCATGATGGCGTTTAACGACCGGCACCGTTCCGGCGTTAGATAAGATTTGATACTCTCTGTATCCGTTATAAAAACGCTAATATCTTTATTCCACTCCGGATAATCTGGCGTAAATTCTTCCTTCACATTTAATGCTTTTGCAAAATCGCGCGCCTCGGGTGATGCAATAATTCCTTGGGTTGGAAAATCTTTTGATAACTCAAATTGAATGATCGTACGAAAACGCGTCGAGCCATTTGCATTCGTCACTTGTTGTTCCGAATATAAATTAAATGGAATATTTTTAATTTCTCCGCGCACACGCGGTGAGGCAAAAAAAGCCGTCTGCGCGACTCCCAATTGATGGCGCGCCGCGAACGTGACCCACGCATTTTTTTGGCGCAGCAGAATTTGCAACGACCAAAAGAAAACACCCAAAATGAAAACGGTCAGAAAGACCCACAAAACGATCCAAATATTCATAAACCACCTTTAATTCATTTTAAATTATAGCAGAGCACGACCTTTAAGTAAAAGAGAGGCAAATTTTTTCATATTTTTCTTGCTCAAAGATGAAAAATCTCTCTATGCTTGAAAAAACAACAAAGAACAGGGACCAACATGAAAACATTACAACTGCCATTCTTATTTATGGCCGCCGCTTTAACCAGTGTGAGCACACCAGTACCAGCACAATCCCCCACTCCACCGCAAAACCCCGCACCAAGCTTGGTCATTCCCCTTCCCTTTACAGTTAAATATGAGGGTGTGAAAATTGCGTTTGATGTTGCTACCCTTCCGCAATCTGGCGATGTTTATTTAGTGCCTTATGAAAGAG
>JAIXWE010000029.1 GCA_027482195.1 Alphaproteobacteria bacterium
CTGATCCGCATCAACTTAGAAAAGTTCTAGCTACCAAATTCAGCATCACTCGCGCTCTCAGCTTCGTGCTATGCCGAGGTATGCAACATTTCGCTGAGCCAAGCCTCTAATTTGATCATTTTTAACAATATCTTAAGCAGGATTGATCAAAATCAATATATGTATTCGATGAGAGGCTTTACACTTGTGGAGATGTCGATCGTCCTAGTTGTCATTGGTTTGACAGCAGGAATATTCACAATGGGCACAAGTATGTTGGAAAACGCTCGTCTCAATAGTAATTACACCCGGATACAAGCAATCCAAGGCGGTATGAATAATTTCATCGCGGCTTACAATTCTTTTCCGGGCGATTTTCCGCTTGCTGAACAGAGTCTTATAAATTGCGCCCCTCCGAACTGCTCCGACGGAAACGGTGATACAACCATTGGTTCTACAAGCAAAGATATTGCTGATCCTCTGACCACTTCAGGTGAAGACTTGGAAAACGTCAATTTCTTCTTACATCTTGAACGGGCCGACATGATTCCGTCGATGATGCATTCAAGCCCGTTGATATCAAACACTGCCGCCTTCGGGGAGATCATGCCACGTGCAAAAACGCAAGGTGGATTCCGTGTGGTTTCGCAAGGTGGCTTCATGCCCTCTTTTCCAGCAGCGGATGCTCAGCTTCAAGGGATATTCTTGGTTTGGCAAAATGAACCCTTTGCCGCTCCATCTCAAAGCTTTGTAGTTTCACCAAAACAAGCGGCTTATCTGGATCGTAAATTCGATGATGGCTTTCCTCTTGGTGGTGACATTATGGCGCGAGGTGATGGATCGAGCGCCATCGCTGATCTCAGCGCGGCAGATGGCTGTCGCAGCGGCCCCGAGGCTTACGATGAACTGAAAGAAGTCGAAAATTGTTACATGCTTTTCCGGATCAGAGACGAGATTTCAGGACCTGTGCCTGACATCAAGGTGGCATCGGCAGCGCCGCCAGCGCCTTTACCACCGGCGCCCACGCCGCCTGCACCTACGCCACCCGCACCAACACCTCCGGGTCCTGGTCCGGGTCCTGGGCCAACACTACCGGCGCCACCGCCACCAGCGCCAACGCCACCAGCGCCAACGCCAACACCACCAGCTCCGACGGCAACGCCAGCGCCTTCAGCACCAGAGCCCGCGCCACCGCCTCCACCCTCAACCGGGCCAGCACCTGCTTCTCCTGCGCCAGAACCCTTTGAGGAAGGACAATGTGGTGCCGGAGCAACATCTGGTCCTGCTGGGCCGTGTATGCTCGGGACATATACGCCACTTCCCCAAAGCCCAAGATGGGTCAGGGAGACGACTGGCGAGAAGTACTGGATTAATGAGTGGACGTGTGGCCTGGGTGCGGGAAGAACTTCGTGCTCAGAAAGACCAGACCCACAACCGCCAGCACCTCTACCGCCGCGTTGCGAATGGCGCTCAGATAGTTTTCAATGCGCTTTTTCAATCACGTCTTTCGGGCCAGATCCGCGCTCAAGAAGTGACGTTGGTACGTGCGATACCTCTAATCGAGGACAAGGGGCAATTGAGCCAAGCAGTGGCCCAGGATGTGGAAGTGTCGGCGATAGTCGATTTGATAGATTCACATGTGAATGCACAATCGATCCGAATTGGATACCTTGATAGCATCAAGAGGGTAATTGGATCATTCTGGTTTTTACAATACGTGAAGCCCCAAAGGGGAGCGTTAGCTCCCCTTCTTTGCTGGCTTGTCCTCGTTGATCCGCATGACGATCCGGCCATTCATGGGGATCGCATTGAGCGCGAGCGAAAAACCTTTGCCATCCTTGGTTGGCCATGCAACGCCGATGTCAGTCCAGCGGGTGTTGTCGCCGTCACCGGTGACGTTGAACAGACGATGGCTCGGGCGGTTTGAGTTTGTGTCAGTCATTTTTGGTCTCCTTGGTTTTCAACGCGATGGGACAATTCCCTCGGCTTCATGGGGAGACTCGTGACCTGACGATGGAGTTGATGATCAAAGGCTGAGCGGCACGCGAACATGCGCGCCATGATCAAACGCATCAATTCGGTGACGCGCACTCACGCATCTGCATTATGATCGTGCAAAGTGAATTTAAGTTCAAAAAGTTCTTAAGGAGAATGAATATCAGTAGTCGTATTCATATATGAAATTACATTACGATTGCTGAGTCAAAATATACTCCATTTCTATGATAACACGGCCATCTTTTGAATTTACCATTTTCCTATCTAACTTCCGGAAATTCTTTATTTCATAAAATTGGATCGTTCCGTCATCCGGGCACCACAGCTTAAGTGAGTTTACGAACGTTTGTCTTTTTACCCACGCGATAACATGATCTACCAACATACCACCATAGCCTTTACCTCTGTAGACAGGGTCTACCCAAAGACCGCCAAGCCTATAATTTATGGCGTCAGATTTTATACCATAAACATACCCAAATATATTGAATCGATCACCTAAAACAAACATGCGTGAACCACAAGGCGCGTTCAATTCATTTGCTAGCTTTTTCCAATATTCATCAGGTTGTCGTTCAGTTTCTTCGAGTGTTTCCCAAAAAGATAGAGGATCGCTGCGCAGTGATTTTAGACGCATTGATTTTATAAGATTACACTCTTCATCACCTATTTCTCTTATGTAATATATACATTCTTTCATACTATATCATAAACCAAAGTACGACACATATAAACTGTCATTTCCTGTTCTACGCTAGAAAATCCGTCGAATGCCGCTGGGAATGTCCGCTGCTCGGTGGTGACCTTGGGAGAACATGATCTGACGCATCAAACTGCGCGCACCGCATCGAACGCATCAATCTGGTGACGCGCAATCACGCATCTGCACTAGCTCCGCGCAAAGGCAATCAAGGCGTCGAAATCATGCGCATCTGCTGCGCGCAATGCCGCGACATAGGCTTTGCGGGTTTCGTTTGGATCAACGAGATTGGCGCTGCCCCACGAAAAGCGCGGCTGGCCTAATTGCTGCGCAAGCAAGTCGCCGACCATGCGCGAGAAACGGCCATTGCCATTGGGGAACGGATGCATCTCAGCAGAAGAGGCTTTGTCAAAAACGGCAAACAATAATCAATAAGCGTCAAATATATACAACCCACGTCTAGGTAATTCACTTGAAAATCAACGGTATAAGAAATAAATTAAATATATGAATGATCTTATAATACGCGCAGCAAAACCAGACGACGCTCCTGATATTGCAAAATTGCATATAAGATCGTGGCAACAGGCCTACAGAGGTATCATTCATCAATCGTATTTGGATCATGGATTAAATTTTGACGAGCGCGAAAAAAAATGGCGAAATAATCTAGCCGATTCACGAAAAGGAACCTTCTTGATTTTCGACGGCGACTTGCTGGCAGGGTTTGCAACAGTCGGTCAATCAAGAGACCAAAAATTTTCTGACTACTATGAACTGTATGCAATATATCTTTGTCCAGACTATTTTGGCAAGGGTGTTGGTGGGAAGTTATTACGGCATGTTTTAGTTTATACGATAAAATGTGGCTTCAATAAAATGTTTGTAAATGTTCTCAGTGAAAATAGATTGGGACGAAGTTTTTATGAACGCATGGGTGCTATATATATCAAAGATAGTGATACGGATTTGAAGATTGATGGCAGGCCTTACTCTGAAATAAAATATGAGTGGAAAGATTTGACATTGCAAACGGGGTAATCGCTTGTGAAAACTCGCGCTCAAAAGAGCGAGAGTTGGCGTTATGCGGGCGCGGTTTCGCGACATGCATGGGTGTGTAACATCTCTTCTATTCCGAATCTTGGTTGTGCACAGTTCTATAGCGCTTCGCCCCATAGCAACACGATCAACTGAAACGGGGACCTCACTCCGTGGGTAATGGCGGAAGACCTCACTTTGGCGAGGATTGCGAAGCCTGAATAAGTCTCGCCGCGCTGCTTTCCGATAATATCGGCGAGGCAAGTACCACCGACGTTTCGACCTGCCTTTCGGGTATATTCCAATAGGTCTTCAGCAATGGTGCTACCGCCTTGTCAGGTACTAACGCGAAGCCGTGGCGCTGATAGAATCTGATTGCCCAATTCGCTGCCTGCCATGTTCCGATCAACACCGGAACCTCATCACCAGCATGAAGGTTGGCAATAAGCTTGGAACCAACCCCGTGTCCCTGCCATTCTGGCATCACATAGGCGTGGCGGATAAGTCGAACGTTTTTAACATGCTGGATGCCCATGACACCGACTAATTCTCCGCCTAAAACATAACCAGTGAAGACCACACCAGCTGCCATTTCTGATCGCAGTTCTTCCAGTGGCATATAGGGTTCATGCCAGCGATCCGATGGAATCACTCCACGATAAGCCTCAGCCGCTCTATTGATGATCTGCAGGATGGCCGACACATCGCTCGCATCGCAAGGACGGATCAAATCGTGTTGCTCGGCACTCTCATCTCGTTCCAATTGTATGTCCTTTCATAAATGCGTTATCTCAAAGTGTTGCGTAACTAATGAAAGCCTCAGTTCTCGTAATCAAAAGCGGATAACTTATAAACTAATTTTACAATTCTATATTTAGAGCAGAATAGCCAATTATCGATCAGTTGCCACAAGTTTCAAATAATTTCCACAACTTTATCAGATGTTTATACTGAATCGAAGCCACGGTTGTTGGATCGCCCCTTTCCGATCACATTGGCCAATGCGATCGGAAAGAGGCGATCCTGCGAATTTCGATTTCGATGCCGTTCCAGTTTTTGTGAATGATTGCGTAGTCGGTTTTCATGTCCGCCTCCTTTGGCATTTGGGTTCGTCCAGTGGACGGGGAGGCAAACGGCCGACAAGCAACCCGATGTGAGAACGGTATTAGAATTGAATTAAATTACTCAATCTGATAGGATTTTTTAATAAAGGGAAATTCATGGAATGCGCACATAATAAAAATCAGCATGGTTTAGTGCTCGTCGGAATTTGGCTCGGTCTAACTTCAGGACAAGCGCATGACGACCAGATCATTCCTGCTCATGGCCGCGCTGAATCAGCTTCTGACCCGATATAGAAGCGGGTATGATTTGAACAGAGATACGTTGATGACAGTACGAGTAACTGGATTGAACCATATCACGTTGGCAGTTTCCGATGTAGAAAGATCGTTGATCTTTTACCGCGACTTGCTTGGACTAACGGTGCGTGCTGCTTGGCCAACTGGAGCCTATCTGGAAGCTGGGCAGCTTTGGCTTTGCCTGTCCCATGATGACGTAGCGAGGACATCGCCTCATCCAGACTACACTCACCTTGCTTTCAGCGTCTCCGAAGCAGATTATGCTACTTTAAGCAGGCGCTTAGTTGCGGAGTGTGTTCTGTGGAAGGACGATACAAGCGAAGGGGCATCCACTTACTTTCTCGATCCAGACGGACATAAACTTGAAATTCATATAGGATCACTTGAAACTAGACTGGCTCACTATCGTCAAAACCCTTCGAAGGGGGTGACAGTCTTTAGCTAATGAACCACGAGGCACAGCAAAACAGGCCGATCGTTCAACATTTTTACAGATGCACTAACATAAATATGGGAACGGTTTATTGGATTATCAATCTACTTGTGGCGCCTTGGTATAAAAATTGTTTAGATAGCGCATGAAAAAGAAAGACATTTATCTAATCCGCCACGGTGAGACTGAATGGAACACCTGCGGTCGATTCCAAGGAAAGCTCGACTCTCCACTAACCGCACAAGGTCAGATTCAAGCAAGAGCGTTCGGAGCCAAAATTTCGCACATGAAAGTAGATATTGATAGCTTTATCTCAAGCCCACTTGGACGGACCATTCAAACGGCTTCAATAATATCGAGGTGCGTTAACTTGTCGCCATTAAAATTAGATGAAAGACTTGCAGAAGTCTCGTTAGGCTCTTGGGATGGTTTGACCCATGTTGATATCGATGCCCAATGGCCAAGAGTGTTGGATGGATCAACTCAATTTGATTGGTACTTTAGGTCATGCGATGGAGAAAGTTATGACACCGCCTTGGACCGCGCGAACCAATGGTTGAATGAGACACATGGTGTTATCTTAGCTGTCTCTCATGGATTGATTGGCCGAATAATCAGAGGCGCATATCTCAAGTTATCAAAGGAAGATACGCTTACGTTACCAGTTCCACAAAATATGATTTGGCGACTGCATGATAACAAAGTTGAACCGATAAATGTTGACTAGATTGAGTATTTGGTCGATATACTCGGTATTGTCGGTGCGTGGTTCTGCCGTGATGCCAAGATCACTACAGAGAAACGATTGCCGCGATCATCATTATCGCCGGATGATTGCGTGTCACGATCATGCGGTTGAAGGTCACGGTAGAAGATGATGATAGACGATTTCTCGCTCTTGCGGAATGGTGCCCCAGGCCGGACTCGAACCAGCACACCTTGCGGTACCGCATTTTGAGTGCGGCGCGTCTACCAATTTCACCACTGGGGCTCAGAGGGAAAGTGAGGGTTTTATAGCGAAACTGTGAAGACGTTGCAAGAGCTGAAAAAACCCTTTATTTGAAAAGGGTCACTTTTACCCCTTACCGAATGTTTTCATGACACACCCCGTTCCAGAACCCGCACCAAAGCCCACACATAAACCCCCGACTGCCTCGGCTGTTTTACGCGAATTTATTGAACAAAGCACGGGGGAGACCGTTCCCATTTCCACCTTGATCGTCAGTTTCCGTGATCGCGCCTATGGGTTCTTGTTGCTTGTTTTTGCACTTTTATGTGCCATTCCCATTCCCCTTCCCGGCATTCACATTTTTCTTTCCATTCCACTTTTTTACCTGACTATCCAACAGATGATGGGAAGGCACACCGTATGGTTTCCCAAAAAAGTTCTTGATTATGAATTGCCGCGCTCCGCCTTTAACGATATCGCCAATCAAGCTTTGCCGTGGTTGGGCAAAGTGGAGACATTCAGCAAGCCGCGTTTCAGCTTTCTCACCGAAGGTGGGTTTTATCAATTTTTTGGCTTGCTTGCGTTTTTGATTACGGCGTTTTTGTCCATCCCGCTTCCTTTAACCAACTTTGTTCCGGCGATTGCCATTGCCTTGATGGCATTGGGAATTTTGAATAAAGACGGATTGGTGTTGATGATTGGATCTTTGGTAGGTGTTGTGTGGGCCGCCATGTGGCTGTTGGTTGGATTTACGGCCGTGATTTTATTTTTCCGCCACGTGCTGGAATATTTTACGGGTTGATTTATAATCACTTTATGAAGATTTTCACGCCCTTTCACATTCTTGCCTTTTCTGGTGGCTTATCGGCTTTAGCCCTCATAGCCGCTTTGGTGGGGCAATATTTCTTTGATCTTCATCCGTGTCATTTGTGCATTCTGCAACGCTACCCCTTCGTCATTATTATTGGCTTGAGCATCGGCGCATTTTTCATGAAATCTCATGCCCGGGTTTTCTTTGCTTTAAGTTCTGTGACTTACATGATCAATGCTGTTATCGCAGCATACCACTCCGGCGTTGAGCGGCGTTGGTGGGAAGGGTTGGACGGTTGTTCCACCCCCGATATGTCGGGATCGGTCGAAGATTTAATGGCGCGTATTCAAAACACGGATGTGACACGGTGCGATGAAATTCCGTGGGAGATGTTTGGAATCACCATGGCCAATATGAATGTGGCCTTATGCGCCTTTATGGCCATGGCGATCGGTTTTTATTGGTTTATTGGACGCCCAAAGCCACACTGATCAGCGCGAAACATCCGACGTAAAACAAGTAAAACATAACCGCATCTTTGCCGGTGCGGTGCTTGGAAAAATCAAATAAATCTTTGAACATGATGAGCCCTTTATCTTCAAAATTTTTGCTGAATAAAAAGGCTTTACGCGATTCATATCAAAAAACACAAGAAAAAAATGAAGCCGGATGGTGACACCCGGCTTCGAGAATATTTTTATGATCTAGTAATTACGCTGATTTATGACCCAATGTCGTCAAGATCGCGATCGGGATCAGTCCCAACATCACGTTGGTGGTATAGGAAAGATATACACCCACCACCACGAGAAGGATTGAGAACAGATCACTAGTGAGCTTGCGGCCCGTTAGGATCAGGCTTGATAGTAATAGGACAAAACCAGTTCCGATGAGTGTATGAACATGGCCGCCTTCGAAAAAGCTTCCCACGCCTGTGACCACTCCAACCATGCCCAACACATGTACCAAAACAGTCGAAATACCGACCATCAGGATTGTGGACGTGATATAGAACCATACTGCATCAGTTGTATTACGTGTCGTTGTGACATCTAACATTCTTCCAAACATAGCAACCTCCTTGGTTTGTTTTTGGCTTCATTAAAAAACCACGTTTCCTTTTTTCATTTGCGAACAAACCGATGGTTTGCTTCGCTGTTTTATATCTTGAACTTTTTATTGGTCTACCAGCTCAGTATCCCAATAAAGATAATCCATCCAACTTTCATGAAGAAAGCGCGGAGGGAATAACCGCCCAAGATCCTGGAGTTCATATACGTTTGGCTGCCGTGGTTGCTCCAACGGATACATGTCACATTCCTGTGGCGTTTTGTTTCCCTTGGTTGTGTTGCAACATTGACAAGCCGTGACGATATTTGTCCAGGATGTCCGCCCGCCACGTGAACGCGGTATCACGTGATCGAACGTCAACTCATGTGTCTTAAACTGATCGCCGCAATATTGGCATGTCCAGCGATCTCGTAAAAAGACATTAAACCTTGTAAATGCCGGCGCGCGATTTGATGGCACATATTCTTTGAGTGCCAGCACGCTCGGCAAGCGAATTTCCGTGGTGGATGAGCGCACCACGCGTTGATATTCTTCAATCACAACAACCGATTCACGAAAAATGGCCTTCACAGCTTCCTGCCAAGGCCATACGGAAAGAGGATAATAACTCAATGGTCTATAATCAGCGTTTAGAACCAGAGCCGGACACCGATCAAGCGGCGTTGTCACATCCGGTAAAAACGGGTCAATGGAGAGAGCATGGACGGTCATAAAGCCCTCCTCTTACTCTGTGATTAAGGTGCTTTGTGATCATCATTTTTCGGCCTCGTTGATTGTTGCCTTATACTTAAATTGTAACAAAATTATGACGAATTTGACAGTCATTTCGAAAAAAATCGTTGCTGCGCTGCGTCACCTTATGTAATATTCATCGTGCTTTTTTTTGCATTGCATTATATAAGCTCTCTTCTCTTTCTTTATAGGATTCTTTCATGGCTACTGTTCCTTCTTCTACTGAACCAATGGCATTGGCATTTGATGTCACACAACTCACGGGTAATAATCCGCGTCATCTTTCTATTCCCGACAAGATGTTTGATGTGAAAGAAATTTTTGGTTTGGATGTTGATTGGAAAGTTCCGGGCTTTTCGCATGATATGCCGAACGTACCGCCACGTGATGAGGCGTATCAATTTGATCATGACACAACGCTCGCCATTCTTGCGGGATTTAGTTTCAATCGCCGCGTGATGATTCAAGGATATCACGGTACGGGAAAATCAACCCATATTGAACAAGTGGCCGCAAGGTTAAATTGGCCGTGTGTGCGTATCAATCTCGACAGTCATGTCAGCCGGATTGATTTGATCGGTAAAGATATGATCGTGTTGAAAGAAGGAAAGCAAATTACCGAATATAAAGAAGGATTATTGCCGTGGGCTATTCAAAACCCTGTGGCCTTGGTGTTTGATGAATATGACGCTGGCCGCCCCGATGTGATGTTCGTCATTCAACGTGTGTTAGAATCCGAAGGACGATTGACGTTGTTGGATCAAAACATGGTTATTCGCCCTCACCCCGCCTTTCGTCTTTTTGCCACCGCCAACACGGTGGGGCTTGGTGATACAACCGGTCTTTATCATGGCACGCATCAATTGAACCAAGGCCAGCTTGACCGTTGGAACATCGTCACCGTGTTGAATTATTTACCCCATGAAGACGAAATGAAAATTGTCAGTGGTAAAGTTCCGGGTATGGATATCGCTGAGATTGATAAAATGGTGCGCATGGCTTCGCTTACCCGCGAAGGTTTTCGCAATGGCGATTTGTCCACCTTAATGTCGCCGCGCACGGTGATCAGTTGGGCCGACAACACCACCATTTTCCATGACCGCGAACTGGCATTCCACCTAAGTTTCCTCAATAAATGCGATGAATTGGAACGTGCGGTGGTTGCCGAATATTATCAACGCTGTTTTGGTGTTGAACTTACCCTTTCATGATTGCCGACAAGGATAAAACGGAAATTTTCAAAGATGCGACTGCGGCCGCACTTCGTGCTGTCTCCGCACGCCGCGGGGTTGAGATTTCTTTCTCCTCGGCTGAGAATGCGGATCGCAAATTGCATCTTACCCAAAAAAATCGCGCGCGCCTTCCAACCCCCGCCCCCGTTCTTTCAGAAAATGAGCGGGCCTTGCTGCGCGGTGCAGCGGATTCAGAAGCATTGCGGATCAAATATCATGACACAGATTTGCACGCGCGCTTAAAGCCAAAAGATGAACGTGCAAATCTTATCTTTGATGCGGTCGAACAAGCCCGCGTTGAATCTTTGGGCGCGCAGGCAATGGCGGGCGTTGGAAAAAATCTTCAAGCGGTATTAAGCGCAAAATCAACCCGGCTTGGTTATCACACCCTCACACACCGGCATAATGATACCCTTCCCGATGCGCTTCATGCTTATTTGCGGCATAAATTAACCGGTGAGGCTTTGTCCACGGCCTCACAAAAACTTGTTGAAACCTGGGATGATCTTTTCACTCAACGTTTATCAGATTCCGATTTTGAAAAGCTTCGTGACAATCTTGCACATCAAAAAAACTTTGCGCATGTCACACAAAATATTCTCACCAAGCTTGATATTCTGGTTGAAGAGTCAGGCGCACAAGACCCAAACCCCGCCGACCAGCCAGAGAACAAACAACCTTCCCAACAAAAAAATGAAAATGATCCTCAAAAAGAGGAAGAAGAAAATTCATCAACCGATTCCGAGTGGGATGACACCCAAGGTGAAGATGAACACGACGCAGACGAAAATCAACTCGCCGCCGAGATCCCTCAAGAACAGGAATCTCAGACGATGCAGGATGACGAAGAGGCGAATGAACAACCTTCCGCACGATCAGATCCGAACAAAATCGCCGATGGACCCGGCACAACTTATCACATCTACACCAAAAGTTTTGATGAGGTGATTAGGGCCGAAGACCTTGCGGACGCCGATGAGCTTTACCGCCTGCGCGCGACATTAGATAAGCAAATGCAGCACTTACAACCCCTTATCGGTAAACTTGCGAACCGTTTGCAACGTAAACTGATGGCGCGGCAAACACGATCTTGGGTGTTTGATTTGGAAGAAGGTTATTTGGATTCAAGCCGCCTTGCCCGCGTGGTGGCCAACCCCACCGTGCCATTAAGTTTCAAACAAGAAAAAGAAACCGATTTTAAAGATACGATTGTCACACTGTTGCTTGACAATTCCGGATCAATGCGCGGCCGTCCGATTACGATTGCCGCGATGTGTGCCGATATTTTGGCGCGCACGTTGGAACGGTGCAACGTCAAGGTTGAAATTTTGGGCTTTACCACACGCGCGTGGAAAGGCGGCAAGGCGCGCGATGTGTGGGTTCAAGATGGACGGCCAACAAATCCGGGGCGATTAAATGACCTGCGTCACATTATATATAAGAATGCAGATGCGCCGATGCGCCGCGCGCGCCGCAACCTTGGCTTGATGCTGAAAGAAGGATTGCTCAAGGAAAATATTGATGGCGAAGCCTTGGTCTGGGCCTATAACCGCCTGGCTCCGCGCTCCGAGCAACGCAAAATTTTGATGGTGATTTCGGATGGCGCACCGGTTGATGACTCCACCCTCTCTGTCAATCCATCACATATTTTGGAATATGATTTACGCCATGTCATCACATGGATCGAAATGGTGGGAAAGGTGCAACTGGCCGCAATTGGCATCGGGCATGACGTCACACGTTACTATAAACGCGCCTTGACCATTCGTGATGCGGATGCCTTGGCCGAAGCTTTGATGCAAAACTTGTCTGAGCTTTTTGATCGCGATTGATTGCAACTTATAAATCAGATAAAGGTAAAAACATGTCTGAGAAAAAAATTTATAAACCAAAGCCCGTGAGCGGGTTCCCCGAATGGCTTCCGCAAATCCGCCGGATTGAGCAACATTGGTTTGATCATATCCGAAGCGTTTTTGAATCTTACGGTTATTGTTCGATTGAGACACCTTCCGTTGAGGAGTTGGATGTTTTGGCGGCCAAAGGCGAAGTTGATAAAGAAATTTATGTGATCGAACGCCTTCATAAAGAAGACGATGACAAAGAAGCGCGGCTTGCCTTGCATTTTGATCAAACAGTTCCGCTTGCGCGTTATGTTGCGCAACGCTTTAATGATCTCGATTTTCCGTTCAAGCGTTATCAGATGCAACGCGTGTGGCGTGGCGAGCGCCCGCAAGCCGGACGGTTTCGTGAATTTTATCAATGCGACATTGACGTGATTGCAGTTGATAATCTGCCGCTTCATTTCGATGCCGAAGTGCCAAGCATTATGATTGAAATTCTTCAAGGGCTTGATGTTGGCGCATTTCAAATGCAGCTTTCAAACCGCAAGATTTTGATGGGCTTCCTTGCTGGGCTTGGCATTACCGACAGTGTGGACGTTCTGCGGGCCATTGATAAGAAAGACAAAATTGGCGGCGATGACGGCGTGCGCAAATTATTACACAGCACAACATCACTGAATGATCAACAAATTGAAAAAATTATCGGGTTCACGCATATCAAAACACCCGATTCATCTTTTGTCGAACATGTGCGCACCTTGGGTGTTGCGCATGAGACATTGGAACAAGGCTTGAATGAATTGGCGTTTGTGATGAATAACCTTCAACATATTGATGCGGGCTTGGTTGTGGCTGATCTTTCCATCGTGCGCGGTTTGGATTATTACACGGGAACCGTTTATGAAACGCGGTTTCTTGACGACCCAAATTACGGAAGCATTTGTTCCGGCGGGCGTTATGAGGATTTAGCGGGAAGTTATATCAATAAACATCTTCCGGGTGTGGGAATTTCAATTGGTTTCTCACGGCTTTTTGATTACATGCGTTTAAAAAACAAGTGGAACCCCGTGCGCAAAACCCCCACCGATATTTTGGTGGTGTTGCCATCCGAAGATCGCCGCGCGCACGCCGCGGAGACAGCCCGCATTTTACGCCATCGCGGTTTTTGTGTGGAGCTTTATCACGCCGACCAAAAACTTGCGAAACAACTCGGGTATGCTGAGAAAAAAGGCATTCCTTATGTGTGGTTTCCTCCCTTTGATGATGGCGGCGCACATGAGGTGAAAGACATGACAAATGGCGCACAAAATAAAGTTGATCCCATGACATGGAATGCCTCATGAAAAAAATTCTTTTTGCACTTATCCTTCTTTTTGCCTCACCCGTATTTTCGGCCGAAGAAAAATCCGTCATGTGGTCACCGGATACGTGTGAGTTTAAATTGAATTTTCCGGAAGCTCCCTTTGTTGAAAAAAAATGCCCCGATGGCCCGGATAAACAATGCCATGAAGTTGCAACTTATACGCAAGTTGTGGATGTTGCATCACGTGTGAATGTGCGTGTCAGTTGCCAGATGAGATCCGAAGACGATTTAAAAAAGTTAAATGATGAGTCATTAAAAGAAATCGTGCGCACCATGGCGCAAGAATCCGGACTTTCATCTGATAATATTGTTTTAAACGATAAAGATTCATCACCGCGCACAGCAACTATTTTAAGCATTGGCGCACGTAATGATGTTGATGTGGTTTATACGGGACAAGTTTGGGTTGGGAAAAAATCACTCCTGCGCCTTGATGCGGAGATGTCGGGCCCGCAAAACAAAACTGTCGATGAAAAATTTAGTGCGATTTTAAAATCACTGAGCACGAAGTAATTATTGCTCGCGCGCTTGCGCTCTCAAGCGCTCAACCATTGCAAAAAAACCGCTGCGACGATTGGGACTTAAATTTTGACTTAAACCCAAATTCGCAAAAACTTTTTCAACGTCGTAATGTGCAATCTCTGGCAATTCTTGTCCGTGAAATATAACACGTAAAAGAGCAACAAGACCTTTGACAATATGCGCGTCGCTATCGGCTTCGAAATATAATTTGCCGTTTTCAATGTGGCTGACCATCCACACCCGCGAGGTACAGCCCCGCACCAAATTCGAATCAATTTTATGCGCCGCATCAAGAACCGGTAACGTTTTCCCTAAGTCAATCAGGTAGGCGTAACGCCCTTCCCAATCATCAAAAAGAGCGAATGTTTCCTCAATCTCAGTCAAAGTGGGCATATTTGCCATGTGTTTTAAGCCTCACACAGAATTTTCTTCATGAATGTTTAACCGCTTTTGCGGCAGGATGAAAGGGCTTGCAAGCTGTTGATTGACTTGGCAAAGTAGTAGATAAGAACATTGTAACACTTTCATAGGATTTTACGGTATGTCCAAAACCGGCTCAGATTCAAAAAACACCCTTTACTGCTCCTTCTGCGGCAAAAGCCAACACGAAGTGCGCAAGCTTATCGCCGGCCCCAACGTGTTCATTTGTAATGAATGTGTTGAGTTGTGCATGGACATCATCCGCGAAGAAGATAAATCGCAATTGGTGCGTTCCGGCACAGATGGCATTCCGACACCCAGCGAGATTAAAAACGTTCTTGATGATTACGTGATTGGCCAAGATCGCGCAAAACGTGTTTTGTCGGTTGCCGTTCACAATCACTATAAGCGCTTGGAAGTCGGACAAAAAGGTTCAGATATTGAAATCAATAAATCCAACATTCTTCTTGTCGGCCCAACCGGTTCGGGAAAAACATTGTTGGCACAAACATTGGCGCGTATTTTAGATGTTCCCTTCACCATGGCGGATGCGACCACCTTGACCGAAGCCGGTTATGTTGGTGAAGATGTTGAAAACATTGTTCTTAAATTGCTTCAAAATTGCGATTACAATGTTGAGCGTGCCCAGCGTGGTATTGTTTACATCGACGAGATCGATAAAATCAGCCGTAAATCTGACAACCCCTCCATTACCCGCGACGTATCGGGCGAAGGTGTGCAACAGGCACTTTTGAAATTGATGGAAGGCACAATTGCGTCTGTCCCACCACAAGGTGGCCGCAAACATCCGCAACAAGAATTCTTGCAAGTTGATACCACCAATATTCTTTTCATCTGTGGTGGTGCCTTTGCGGGTATCGATAAAATTATCGCGCAACGCGCGAAAGGCGGAAGCTCTATCGGCTTTGGTGCGAATGTCCAGGCCAATGAAGAAAAGCGCACGGGTGAATTGCTCCGTATTTTAGAGACGGAAGATTTGTTGAAATTTGGTTTAATCCCCGAATTTATCGGACGTCTTCCCGTTGTTGCGACATTGGATGATCTTGATGAAAAAGCCTTGATCTCCATTCTTACCGAACCGAAAAATGCTTTGTGCAAGCAATATCAGCGTTTGTTCGAAATGGAAAACACCAAGCTCACCTTCACACCTGAATCTCTCTCTGCCATCGCCGTAAAAGCGATTGAGCGGAAGACAGGGGCGCGCGGGCTTCGTTCTATCTTAGAGAATTTGTTGATTGATACGATGTATGAAATTCCAGATCTTCAGGACGTTGAGGAAGTCGTCGTCAACGAAGATACGGTCATGGCGGGTAAAAAACCTGTCTATGTCCACTCGGATAAGAAAAAGCCCAAAAAGGCAAAGGATGAGGATAAAGACGCCGTTGTGAGCAGTTAATGCCCCGCGGCGTTTCAAAATCACACCTTCCACAAAAGGTCTGTGTCACATGTCACAGGCCTTTTTTATGGCGCAAAAAATGGGAAAAAGTCTGGGATGAGGTGAAATATTGCTCGGATAAGTGTCGAAAAAAATAGACAATCTTGAGGTACTTATGTTACGTCAATACAATGATAAAGAAAACCATCCACGGATACAGAAATATAGCAACTGGATTTGACATAGCTTTGTCAGCGGTTTTCAAATCCGCTGGACAAAACTTGCCGGAGAGGCTTTGCATTGACTGGCTAAAAGCTTCAGGAGGATTACTTTCCTCACCACAAATATTTCGTCCACAATATATGGATCTCGTAGATGAAAACGGATTCAAATTTTATAAAGACTATCTCCAAAAAACGAGTCTCACAGGTAATCGCCCTGTTACAACAGTGCGCATTTATGAACCAAGTAAATCAACGGAATATATAAGAAAACATTGTAATTATGAAGGTTCATTTTTTGAAGATATATTAAGCTTAAATAAAGCAAGAACACTTATTTATGAGTTGGCTAATAAATACAGTCTTAAAATAAGGTCTGTAGAACAAACTAGATTGTATGATGCCCTGGGCGTTTATGCTTTGAAACCGAAAAAAATATTATTTTCTGATCGGGATGATATAAAAATTGGAACAGTCTTGCACGAAGTTGCCCATGCATTATTTCATCAAAAAGTTATTGGAAAAGAAACAAGATTTGACCCTTATTATATTGATTACCACCCAACCTTATTTCATCTTCTAAACGGCTTACTGCATACAGATCCAATTACCCTTAATTTTGTATCAGACTTAAGAGGATCTTCTGAACCAGAAGAAATAACTTTAGGTGATTATATAAATTTCTTAAGAAGCACTAATGTTAATTACTGCATGACCGAGACACAATCACTTGAAGTGTTGGGCTACTTAAGCTCATCACTACTTAGCCCATTTAGGCACAAATTTGATAAAAAACCACCTAACTTTCCTGTATCTGGCTCTCCCCCCATAATTTGCCAAACCTCAGGATTTGAAATAATATGGCCTACTGGTAATAGAGGAAGGCACTACTCTTGTTAATCTTGTGTTATATTTTGATGCATAAAGTGGAATGAGTACCAATTTTTTGATTCCAAAAGGAGCATCCCCCATGGTTCATCCCGCAAAAATCATGCCCGAGCCAAATAAGCGTTACCGTTTGATTACGCGATCCGATATGGATGGCCTTGTCTGCGGCATTCTCCTTAAAGAATTAGATTTGATTGATGACATCATGTTTGCCCACCCCAAAGATATGCAAGATGGGTTGATCGAAGTTGGGGCGGATGATATCACGACCAACCTTCCCTATGTTCCCGGTGCATTTTTGGCGTTTGACCACCACTCCAGTGAAGCCAAGCGTGTGGGGGAGACTCACACAAACCATATTATTGATCCCAAGGCCCCGTCGGCGGCACGCGTTGTGTATGATTATTTTGGTGGCAAAGACCGCTTTCCGACAATTTCCGATGCGATGATGCTGGCTGTTGATAAGGCTGACTCGGCCGCCTTTTCCAAAGAAGATATTCTTGATCCTAAAGGTTGGGAGCTTTTATCCTTTATCATGGATGCGCGTACTGGCTTGGGCCGTTTTCGTGAATTTAATATCTCGAATTATCAATTGATGATGAAGTTGGTTGATTATTGCCGCGATCATCAAGACATTAATGACATTCTCAATCTTCCCGATGTCAAAGAACGTGTTGATTTATTCTTTGAACATCACCTGAAATTCCGTGAGCAATTGGAGCGATGCAGCACGACATTAAAAAATCTTGTTACCGTTGATCTGCGCAACGAGGCTGATATCTGGGCCGGAAATCGTTTTATGATTTACGCCCTCTTCCCACACGCAAATATTTCGTGCCACGTGATGTGGGGCAAAAATCGTCAAAATACAGTTTTTGCGATTGGTAAATCCATCTTGAATAAAACCAGCAAAACCCATGTCGGTGAGTTATGCCTCGAATATGGCGGCGGTGGACACGAAGCCGCCGGAACCTGCCAAGTGGATAATCAAAAAGCCACTGAAATTTTGGCGGAGATTACCAAACGCATCACAAAAGATGGTTAAGCCACTTTATCCACAGATTTGTGGGTAATTTTGTGGATAACTCTGTGATGATTTATGTTTAGGTAAGAATTATCTGATCTATTTCGCGACATCGCACGAAAAATATGTCACATAATCTAGAATTAATGTGACGAGTGATCGATGACAAACTCCCCTGTTCTTGTATGGTTTCGCAAAGATTTGCGGATCTCTGACAATCCTGCGCTTCATGCTGCTGCGCAGATGAAAAAACCAATTCTTCCCGTTTATGTTTTGGATGATGAAAATGCAAAAGATTGGCGTTTAGGTTCTGCGTCGCGGTGGTGGCTGTTGCGCGCTCTTCATGCTCTCAATAAAAAACTTGATGGCAATTTGCTGATCCTCTCTGGCAAGGCGGATGATGTTATTCCTCAACTGGTTGCAACGCATAACATCACACATGTTTATTGGAACCGTTGTTATGAACCATGGCGCACCGCGCGCGATACTAAAATTAAATCAGCCCTCACACAATCTGGTGCAACGGTTCAAACATTCCAAGCTTCTTTGCTGTGGGAGCCGTGGGAGATTTTAAAATCGGATCAAACACCCTATCGTGTTTTTACACCTTTCTATCGCAAGGGATGTTTGCCGCATTCAGAACCGCGCGCGCCTCTTCCCGCTCCCCCTTCCCTTGAGTTTTTTCAAGCCACGCAGGGATTAAGTACATCGCAGCTTGAGAAAAAACTTTTACCTCAACCCCTGCAACCGCGCTGGGATATCAAAATGGAACCTTATTGGGAAAGTGGCGAAGACGGCGCGGCCAAGCAACTTGAAAAATTTCTTTTGCATGGTTTAAAAAATTATAAAGATGGACGTAATTTCCCAAATGAGGAGTACGTCTCACGTCTGTCACCTTATTTGCAAATGGGTGAAATTTCCCCCCATCAGGTTTGGCACGCGGCGAAACATGCTGGATTAGAATTAAAATCAGAACGCGACCTTGATCATTTTCATTCCGAATTGGGATGGCGCGAATTCTCTTATTATCTTCTTTATCATTTCCCAACACTTCCAACCGAACCCTTCAATGCGCGGTTTAATGATTTTCCGTGGGCGGATCCTGATCCCAAAATTCTCAAAGCGTGGCAAATGGGACAAACAGGATATCCCATCGTTGATGCTGGCATGCGCGAGCTTTATGAAACCGGATATATGCACAATCGTGTGCGCATGATTGTTGGATCATTTCTTGTCAAACATCTTCTTATTCATTGGCACCACGGCGAAAATTGGTTTTGGGACAAACTTGTTGATGCGGATCTTGCGAGCAATTCCGCAAGTTGGCAGTGGGTAGCCGGATGTGGCGCCGATGCGGCCCCCTATTTCCGCATTTTTAATCCCATCTTACAGGGTGAAAAATTTGACCCGAACGGTGATTACGTGCGCCGATGGGTACCTGAGGTCGCTCATCTTTCCAACAATGTCATTCACAAGCCGTGGGAATCCTCGAACCCACCGGCCGCATACCCTGCCCCAATTGTTGACCATGACAAAGGACGCGCACGCGCATTAAATGCGTTTCAACAATTGAAAGATGCTGCATGAGAATCGCAATCGTTGGAACGGGAATTACGGGGCTCGCCGCCGCATGGCTTTTGCACAAAGACCATGAAATTACTGTCTATGAAAAAAATGATATTATTGGTGGCCATTCCAACACCGTGCATGTGCCCCCCTATGCGCCCGTTGATACCGGGTTTATTGTGTTTAATGAATGGACATATCCCAATCTTTTTGCGCTTCTTGATCATCTTGATGTTGCCTATGAAAAAACTGAAATGGGGTTTGGCGTCTCGCTTGATCAGGGCCGCTTAGAATATTCCGCGGATCATTTGTTCGCACAAAAACGCAATCTTTTTAATCTGCGCTATTACCGCATGCTTTATGATGTGGTTCGTTTTTATCGCGATGCGCCAAAACTTCTTCAACGCCCCTATACATCTTTATCATTGGGGCAATATTTAATTGAGAAAAAATATTCCCAAGCTTTCATTCAAGATCATCTTCTTCCCATGGGCGCCGCCATCTGGTCAATGAGTGCGGATGCAATGGCGCAATTTCCCGCGCAAAGCTTTGTAAGATTTTTTTTGATTTACGGACTTTTGCAACTGACCAACCGCCCGCAATGGTACACGGTCACAAACGGAAGCCGTCAGTATGTGAATAAAATATCGTCTTATTTTGCTGATAAAATTTTTACAAACTGCCCCATCACAACCATTGAACGTGGCAAAGACCATATCACACTTACCTCACCGCGCGGCCAACATGATTTTGATCATGTCATTTTTGCATGTCACGCTGACCAAAGTCTGAAGATTCTAGGCGATAATGCCACGGATCAAGAACGCGTTATTTTATCCTCATTCCCCTATAGCGAGAACATCGCCTATTTGCACCGCGATCCCGCTTTGATGCCGCGTTGCAAATCCGCATGGACAAGCTGGAATTATCTTGCCTCAACCGATGATGGGAAAGTTTCTTTGACGTATTGGATGAATCTTTTGCAAAAATTCTTGCCACAAGATCAAGATTTATTTGTGACACTCAACCCACATACGCCGCCGCGTGAAGATTTAACACTCAAGAAAATTATTTATCACCACCCGCAATATACGCAAAACGCTTTAAACGGCTGGGCGCAGATTTCATCAATTCAAGGTGTGAAAAATGCATGGTTTTGTGGCGCGTGGTGCGGTTACGGCTTTCATGAAGATGGCTTAAGTTCGGGGCTTGCTGTCGCTGAGCGCGTTGGGTATGTGAAACGCCCGTGGAGTGTAATTGAAAAATCACCGGCGGGTAAAAATGCAGTCGGATAAACTCAAAAACGGTCTTTATATTGGAAAAGTTTATCACAAACGCCACCAACCTTTTGAGCATGATTTTTCTTATAATGTTTTTACGCTTTTCATTCGCTTAAAAGATATTTCCAACACATCCTTAAAATTTTTCTCCTATAACCGATGGAATATCCTCAGTTTTTTTGAAAAAGATCATGGTGCGCGCGATGGCTCACATCTCGCCCACTTCATTTCACAAGAATGCCGTGCACGTGGGATCGACACTCATGAAAATGATATTTGGTTTTTGGGATTTCCACGTCTTTGGGGCTATGTCTTTAATCCGATCTCCCTTCTTTTTTGTTTCGATCAGAATAAAAATCTTTGTGCGATGATCTATCAAGTTAAAAATACTTTCGGGCATCAGGTGATTTATATCTGTCCTGTCACAGAAGAGACAAAAAAATCGGACGGTTTTTATCACCAAGAATGTCAAAAAGAGTTTTATGTATCGCCTTTTATTGACATGGAATGTGATTATAAATTCCGGCTTCAGATTCCGGATGAAAACCTTAATTTTGCCATTCACCAGTTTCAAGAAAATGGCAAAATCTTGACAGCCACCTGGGACGGGACACGTCGGGACTTAAATGATGTTGAAATCTTAAAAGCGGTTTTGACACATCCCCTCATGACACTTAAAGTGATGGTTGCTATTCATTGGCAGGCATTGAAATTGTGGATCAAAGGTGCGCCCTTCCACAAGGTTCCACCGCCGCCAAAGTTTGCATTTCGGCCAGATCCAGAACAAAACAGTTTACGAATAAATTTGCGTGTGAAGGAGTAAAACATGGAAGATATTTTAAATCGACCCGCCGATTTCATTATCAAATCGCAAGCATCATTGCGCTACTTTCTTTTGAAATCACGGCTTGATCCCGTGTATAAACCTTCACGTGCATTAAAGTTGGGAATTCAGTTCCTTGCAAAAATCAATATCGGCACACTTCATCTTATTTTACCGAATGGTCGGAAACTTCAGTTTTGCGGAAAGCAATCTGGGCCGGAGGCAACCCTCATCATCAATAAAGATCGTGTTGTCGGGCGTTTCTTACGTAAGGGCAAATTGGGTTTTTGCGAAGCTTATCTTGATCATGATTGGGACTCACCAAACATGACATGTTTTTTTGAGCTTATGTTGCGCAACGAACAATATTTTTTAGAAGCAATGCAGGGTAAGACTTGGTTTCGTGCGGCGGAATGGTTGGGGCATCTTTTACAACCAAATACAAAATCTGGCTCACGCAAAAATATTTATCGTCATTACGATATTGGCAATGATTTTTACGCATCATGGCTTGACCCGAGCATGACATATTCCTCGGCGTATTTCGCAGATGGAATTACCGATTTGAAAGAAGCGCAAAATCGGAAATATCATGAAATGGCACGGCGTATGAATGTGAAGCCCGATGATCATGTGTTGGAAATTGGTTGTGGTTGGGGCGGATTCTCAGAAATTCTTGCACGCGATTATGGCGCGCGGGTTACGGCCGTGACAATTTCCCAAGCCCAATATAGTTTTGCAACAGAACGTATGCGCCGTGCGGGTCTGGCTGATCGCGTCAATATTGAGTTAAGAGATTATCGTGATATCACCGGAAAATTTGACGCAATTGGGTCGATTGAAATGTTTGAAGCCGTGGGTGAGGCATGGTGGCCAACATTTTTCGCAAAAGTAAAATCATGCCTTAAACCAGATGGGCGTGCTGTCTTACAAATTATCACGATTAATGAGCGTGATTTTCATACCTATCGCCGCACGGCAGATTATATTCAAAAATATATTTTTCCCGGCGGAATGCTCCCCTCCCTCTCTGTTCTGAAAAAACTTACGACCGAAGCGGGGCTTTATTTTGGTGATGTTTTATC
>JAIXWE010000031.1 GCA_027482195.1 Alphaproteobacteria bacterium
CGCGCCAATTGCCAACGCGCAATAAATAACGCCACAACAACACCCCATTCCATCAATGCGACAAGGGCGGGCATAAATCCTTCGGGTGGGGCGTTCATGGCCTTGGCAAAGGCAAGAGCCGCGAAAAACGTCACCGAAGATACAGACCCATAATGGGCGGCAACGCCGGCAGCATTTTCAATGCTTAAAGATCCCAAACGTCGCAAAACGACAAAACAAAAGGCAGGAATAAAAATTACCAAAGCCACCGTAATCATAAGTGCACCGGAAATTTCGGCGAAACTGACTTGCGACAATTCGTGCCCACCTTTTAAGCCGATGGCAAAAAGAAGATACACAGACATGAATTTTAAAACACCTTCGGGAAAGGCAAGTTCGGATTTCACCAGCGTGGCAATCACGCCCAACAAAAAGGCCAACACAAGCGGCGACATTAAATTCGCAATTAAAAGTTCCATCCCCATCATGGTCATTCCCCTTTTGCTCTCACTGCAATTTTGGTCGCTTTTCGAGAGGCTGACAAGCGGATAATATAAACTGATGATTCTTTCCTTATGGCCGTTATGGGCTCTGTGCGCCGCTTTTCTTTCGGCACTTGTCCCGCTTATCCAAGAACGCAAGCCCGTAAGTGGTTATGCGGTGGCATTATGGTCGAAAATTATTTTGGTGACCTTGTTAACACCGATTGTGGTCTTTTTTGTTGATCTTCCGAAAGATCCTTTATTTTACGTGTCGTGTTTTATCTCGGCTCTCATTTGGTCAATCTGTGATGTGATTTATTTTCGTGCCGTTCCGATTGTTGGTGCGGGGGTTGTCTCACGCCTTATCCCGGCGTCTGTTTTATTGACTTTTGTTGGATGGTTTGTGATTGAGCCGTCATTGATGCGCACTTATCTTGAAACACCCCTTCAATTCACTTTTTTAAGTATGATTATTTTGGGGGCGGTGGCGTGCGCGGTAATGTTGAAAAATTGCCCCGTTACACTTGATGGCTTTAAACGTATTTGGTTTGTGATCTTTGCCGCCAGTGTCGGCACAATGATTGATAAACTTATCCTTGGAACATCACCCGCAAAAATGGGGCCTTTTGCGTTTGCCTTCATTCAAGGATCTTTTATGGTCTTATTGTGGTGTGGGTGGGCTTTGTTGCGCAAACCAATTCCTTTGAAAGAATTTTTTGCACCCACGACCTTGCGCACAACATTGCCGATTGCGATATGTGCCACTTTGGTGGTGCTGTTAAAATTTTATGCGTTAAAGGGAGCGGATCATCCGGCGCTTGTCTCGGTTATCTTCTTTACCGATGCGGTGTGGATTTTGATGTTTTATCGTTTTTTGAACCGGCGCGAGGATGCCCAGATTTGGGCGGGCCTCGGATTGGTCGCCTGTGCGGTTTTGTTGATTCTCGTCAAAAGCTTTGTTACTGTCTGAATGTTCTTTAACCCCTAACGAAAAAGTTTGACTCTCATGCCAAAATTTGTCATATTCTGTGCGTTGTGTGTTTTGGGCTTGTCCTTAACCGGTTGTGGCAACACATTTCATGGCGCCGGTCGCGACATGGAAAATTGGGGCAAAACCATGCAAGACACATTTTAACGCGTTTTTGAAATTTTCTTTAAAGGAGGATCCCATGATCCGTTTTGCAATTCTGGCCTTCACCCTGCTTGCTCTCGGCCACCCCGTTATGGCGGCGGATAATGGCGGGTTTGGAAGTGGTTTTTCACAAAAAGCTCCGGCGGCTTTCTCTGATCCAACCCCGGAAGCGTTGGCAAAATATCAAGACGCGCTGAACCCTTCTTTGATTGAACCTGCCGCGGGTGAACCACAAGACACCCAAACGCCCGTCAAAAAAGAAGAGCCCCAGCAAGATGCGCCAACTGCGCCCTTGAAGAATACGAAAGAATAATCAACACTGTGTGGATGATGAATCTTTCTTCCACGCACATCACTCCTAAAATATCTTACGCTGTTTTTTTATCCCTTTGCGCCTTGGTGGGGATCGGCACACTCGTGCCCACACCTTTGGCGGGGCTTGTGCCTTTATGCGGTGTTATTTTTTTTACACTTTATGTTTTTCAAACACGCACTCTTATCAAAGGACCTTTGCTTGCTGTTTTTATTCTTCTGTGCGGGTTGATTATTTTAAGTTTTTTAAGTGTGCAAAACGCCGTTGATCCCGACCAAAGCTTTAGCCGCAGCATAAAACTCATCCCCCTTCTTTTATTGAGTTTTCTTATCGTTCCCGCAGCCCAGTTTTTCAAAATTGACCAAAAGCCGCTTCGGATTTTGAGTTTTATCGGAGCTGTTACGGGTACAATTTTATCATATGAACTTTTTTCACATCTTCATTTATATGGCCTTCTTATTGGCGCGCCCGATCATAAAGCTCTGTTTTTACCGATCATCAGCAAATCTGTTGCGGTTTTTGTCTTGCTGTGCCCTCTTTTTATAACTTTAAGCTTTCGCGCAAAAAATTACGCCTTGGTAGGATATTTTATTTTTCTTTGTGGCGTCATTTTTATTTTCAGCGATAACCAAGCAACCAAATTAAGCCTGATCATCATGAGCATGGCCGCCGTTGGGTCTTTATCCTTCTTGCAAACTCTGACCTTGCGTACGGTTTTTATATCTTTAATCGCGGTGATGATTTTAATGCCGTGGATTGCGCCTGTTCTATTCGGTTGGGTTAATATACCAGCACATGATTCCGAGTCTGTCATCTGGCAAGCGTCCATCCCTCAGCGTTTAGAGATTTGGGATTTTATTGCACGGCGTATCATGGAAGATCCGTGGACAGGTTTTGGGATTGACGCCACGCGCTCGATTGTTGATTTTGATTCAAACAAAACATATTTTCGGGTTAATCACGTTTTACATCCGCACAATATATCCCTTCAATTGTGGATTGAGCTTGGTGTGATTGGC
>JAIXWE010000026.1 GCA_027482195.1 Alphaproteobacteria bacterium
AATTTGCCCGACCTCAACGTCAATTTTTCCTTTATTCTCAATGGTTGAACCACGCGGTTTTTTATCACCCACAACTTCAATTAAACCATCACCATATAAATCAAATGTCACCGCCTTTGCATCGCCCATCACGACGGTGCCTTTGCGAGCGATGATCAAACGATCATTGCGCACATGCGGTGCGACAAAGGCCGCGAGACCGGAATCTGCGATTGAAATGGATCCTTGATTTATAATTTTTCCATTGCCAATATTTTCAATGGTGAGATTTTTCTCACCATTCAGAAAAACTTTCTCATTAATATCACCTGTTGATGCAATCAGACCACCAACATCAACTCGCGCATTCTTTCCAAAAATGACACCGTTTTGATCAAGGATAATCACGCGGCCATTTGCGTTTAAACTTCCCATGATTTGTGTCGGGTTATTTTTGCCGCCCACCACACGGTTCACCACCAGCGCGTTTGCATCGGGTTGATGAAAATTGACACTGGCTTTGGCACCGATATCAAATCCTTTGTGCCAGTCGATATAAAGGCGGTCTGAGCCTTGCTTAATATCAAGGGTGGATTTGGAGCGGTCGAAAGAAGCCTCCCCGCCGATGACTTTTTCACCGCCCGGCAAAGCGTAAGCACCGTTTGCCATAGCATGTGAGGGGGTAAAAATGACCAGGATCAGCCATGATGCCGTCATCATAACAGAAGCAGTGAGCGAATTATGCGCAGCTAAGTTCTTATAAGTTATTGAAATCATTGACATGGCACACCCTTTGGTTTGTATATTCATAATATGCAAGGGTTGTGCCAGATTATGTGAGATCACCATGCCCATCCATGAGCACCTGAGATCTGCAATCCTCCTTACTTATTATTACTCAGATGGGGCTCTCGTTCCTCGGCTACTGCGAGACTATCCCCCCGACATCCTAGTCTCTGAAACCTGAGATCACTTTCCCTAACCGCCCAGATGGAGACCACGCTCCTCGGCTACCGCACAAGACTGTTCCATCACTATGACACATCACGGTCTTTCTTATCGATTTTTAAAGTGGATAATATTTGCCCTCATGCTTAAGCCGCTCTAGTATCTGCCCGAGAAAAATATATTTCTGTTTCAGAAATTTTGAAAACCAATCCAAGAGGAAAATTATGACTGAACGCGCAAATGTGAAAACTGGTGGTTGCCCCGTTATGCATGGCAGTAACACGAAAACAGGTCAAAGCCCAACCACATGGTGGCCATCAGCCTTGAACCTTTCAATTTTGCATCAGCATGACGCGCGATCAAATCCGCTCGACAAAAATTATAATCATCGCGCGGCTGTAAAGAATCTTGATTTTGAAGCTGTGTGGAAAGATGTTGATGCGTTGTTGACCGACAGCAAAGAATGGTGGCCTGCGGACTGGGGTCATTATGGTGGATTATTTATTCGCCTCACATGGCATGCGGCCGGAACATATCGCGTGGGCGATGGCCGCGGTGGCGCGGGTTCAGGTTCCATCCGTTTTGAACCTTTAAGTTCATGGCCGGATAACGCAAGTCTTGATAAAGCGCGCAGACTTTTATGGCCCGTCAAGAAGAAGTACGGAAACGCCTTAAGCTGGGCTGATCTTATCACGTTGGCTGGCACCGTCGCGTATCAAAATATGGGTTTGAAAGTTTTCGGTTTTGGTTTTGGCCGCGAAGATATTTGGAGCCCGGAGATGGAGATTAATTGGGGGAATGATACCGCAATTTTAGCCCCAAGCGATGAGCGCGTGAGCAATATTGATGATCCGGAGACAATGTATAACCCGCTTGCCGCTTCGCACATGGGTTTGATCTATGTGAACCCGGAAGGTGTGAACGGAAAACCCAACCCCGCATTGACGGCAAAATATGTGCGCGTGACATTCGCACGTATGGCGATGAACGATGAAGAAACCGCCGCACTGACCGTTGGCGGACATACGGTGGGCAAAGCACATGGTGGTACGGCCGCAGACAAGATTGGCGAAAACCCCGGAGCCGCACCCATTGAGGCCGCAGGTTTTGGTTGGGAGAATCCCGCCTTTGACGGAAACGCCAATACGTTACATACATCCGGTCTTGAAGGCGCATGGACCAGCAACCCAACAAAATGGGATAATGGTTACCTTCATTTGTTGTTTAAATATGAATGGGAATTAAAAAAATCCCGTGCAGGTGCTTATCAATGGGAGCCGATTAATATTACCGAGGAAGATAAAGTTCCCGATGCAACCAATCCCGCCATCAAACATAATCCGATTATGACGGATGCCGATATGGCGATGAAAGTTGATCCTGTCTACAGAGAAATTTGTGAGCGTTTTTATAAAGACTCGGCGTATCTCGCGGATACATTTGCGCGGGCTTGGTTTAAACTGACTCACCGTGATATGGGGCCAAAGGCGAACTACATCGGGCCTTATGTCCCACAAGAAGATCTTGTTTGGCAAGATCCTGTTCCCAAAGGAAATACTTCTTACAACGTGGAAGGCTTAAAGCAACGTATTGCGTCGTGCGGTCTGTCTGACATTGAGATGATCACCACCGCGTGGGATAGCGCACGTACTTTCCGCGCATCCGACAAGCGTGGCGGCGCCAACGGTGCGCGCATTCGTCTTGCCCCGCAAAAAGATTGGCACGCCAATGAACCACACCGCCTTGCCAAGGTTTTGAATGTGCTTCAGCCCCTCGCCACGGAGTTTGGTGCGTCGGTTGCTGATACGATTGTGTTGGCGGGATGTGTTGGTCTTGAAAACAAGATACGCGCAGCGGGTCATAAATTGTCTGTGCCGTTTACGCCGGGGCGTGGTGATGCCAGCCAGGACGCAACAGATATCGACAGTTTTGCGTGGTTAGAGCCAATGGCTGATGGGTTCAGAAATTATTTCAAGCCTGATCTTGCGAACGTCAAGCCAGAAGAGTTGTTATTAGACCGCGCGCAATTGATGAATCTGACGGGGGCGGAGATGACCGTTCTTGTTGGCGGCATGCGTGTGATCGGTGCGAATTTCGGCAATTCGCAACATGGCGTCTTCACAAAACGCACGGGACAATTTACACGCGACTTTTTCCACACGATTACAGATATGTCTTACAAATGGACCGCAACCGCGAGTGGAACATATGAATTACGTGACCGTAAAACAGGCAATGTTGAATATACGGCAACCAGCGCGGATCTGGTCTTCGGATCTCACTCTATCTTGCGCGCCTATGCCGAGCTTTATGCACAAGATGATAACGAAGAGAAATTTGTGCATGATTTCATCGCGGCCTGGACCAAAGTCATGAATGCAGATCGTTTTGATCTTTTGTAATAAACTTTGATTCAGATGAAATAAGTTAATATTGCGGCGCTTAAAATCGCCGCAATTTTTCATGTAAAAATTTGTGATAAAAAACAACTGGCGGACAGGGGGGGATTCGAACCCCCGATAGGCTTGCACCTATTTCGGTTTTCGAGACCGACGCGTTCAACCACTCCGCCACCTGTCCAATGTTTACAATGTTGGACAGAGTGGTTGAGTTTTTAAATGTTTGCTGGCGCAAACGGGCACTCCGCCACCTGTCCATATTCAGTATGAATGCCTTTCTTTTATGCGAATTCTGGCTTGGAAACAAGGTCATACAAATAGGAATATGGAATTTTAAGACATTACTCGGGCAAAAAATATCATGACGAAGTGGATAGGTTTGGGTGTGAGGTTATATTCGCCATCATCGCAGCATCACCTTTGCTATTAAGCACAAGATTCTTCACGCCCTTCTTATCGAGAGATATCCAATCATAATGCACTGCAACATCAAATGGTGATAAATCTGATACACCTCGTATATACACGAATCACAGCTGATGTTACTGTGTTGAACCAATCTATTGGTTCCTAATATTAAAAAAATCAACTTTGAGGCAACTTCAATGGAAAATCTATCCTTCTCTGAATATAGTTTAATTTATAATGCGTTCTCGTTTACCTTTGCCACCATGATGGCGGCAACATTGTTCTTTTGGTTGAGCTTAAAGTCAGTTGCACCCAGTTTCAGACCAGCAATGGTGGTAACAGGTCTTGTGACATTTATCGCTTCCTACCATTATCTGCAAATTATGCTCTCGTTTGACTCTGCTTATGATGTGGTGAACCAAACAGTCACCGCCACAGGTAAGACATTCAACGTTGCATATCGTTATGTTGATTGGTTGTTAACCGTGCCGTTATTGTTAGTTGAATTGATCTTGGTCATGAAACTCGCACGCGGTGAGACAATCAAAAAAGCCACAACACTTGGCTTGGCTGCCGCTTTGATGATTATCTTGGGATACCCAGGTGAAGTCGCCGGAGATTTAGGCACACGCCAATTCTGGTGGTATTTGTCAATGGTGCCTTTCCTTTACATCGTCTATACGTTGGTTGTAGGTTTGAAGACCTCCATCTCCGCGCAGCCTGATGCAGCCAAAGGCCTTGTCAAAACAGCGTGTTGGGTTGTGATCTTATCATGGTCATTCTACCCAATCGTGTACCTCCTCCCTAATTTGGGTGTGGTCGGTGCATTCACTGCTGTTGAAATTGGCTACTCAATCGCCGATATCGCAGCCAAGGCAGGGTTTGGTGTGTTGATCTATATGATTGCACGCGCAAAATCAGATGCCGAAGGTTACAAAGCCGTATAATTGAAATCTTGGGGCCTGCACTGAGCAGGCCCCAACTTTTTTAAAAGTGTGTTTCTATGAAAACAAATGCAAACATCACTGACATTCATCTTTTTAAATCCGATGAGGATTTCATCGAAGACTTAATTCGTAATCTTTGCAATATAAACCAAGATAAAAATCTTTTATCCCGCGCATTAGAGCATCATTTTAACGCCGGTGGTGCGCGATCACGCGCCTATCTAACTTATAAATTAAGTCGTAATTTTTTAGTCCCTCAGGAAAGCGCCGCCTATCTTTCATGTATTCCTGAATTGCTTCATAACGCATCGCTTATTCATGACGATCTTCAAGATCTTGATGAGGAACGGCGCGGCGATGTGAGTGTGTGGAAAAAATTTGGGCCAGATATTGCCATTTGCGCGGGGGATTTTTTAATTTCGGCTTCATATGCTTGCATTGCCGCGCTTGATACAAAATATGCGAATATATTAATTAACACTGTCCATGATCACATCAGCTCCGTCATCAAGGGACAAATCAACGACGTGACCCAAGATAAAAGCCAATCTTTGGATGATGTCAGTGTTTATGAGATCATCAGCGCCAAAAAATCTGGGCCGCTATTGACGATGTGCTTAACACTCCCTTTAATATATACAGGCAGACAGGCATTTATTAATTACGCAACAGCCGCATTGGAGCATTACGCAATCGGTTATCAAATTTTTGATGACATCACGGATGTCGCGCAAGATCAGGCCAAAATCGGCATCAAGCCAAGCGTCAACATCATCACAGTTTTGCAAAAAAACAATCACGCGAATCCTCTCAAGGCGGCATGTGATCTTGCTTTGTTACATTTAAGTGAATCCAGAGCGTCGTGCGCCCAACTGCCCTTCCCGAGTAATTCTATTATTGAGGCTGAGATTTCTAAGATGGAAGTAAAAATTAAATCTCTCAGCACAGTTTAATGCCCAAGCCCTCTCAAAAAGCAATTGTCATCGGTGCCGGTTTCGGAGGCATCAGCAGCGCCTTAAGATTGCGCGCGAAAGGTTATGACGTTCACCTGATTGATCAATGTAAAAGCTTGGGCGGTCGCGCCGAAGTGTTTGAAGTCAATGGATTCAAACATGATGCGGGCCCCACAGTTTTAACAGCCCCTTTTTTATTCGAAGAATTATTCCAGCTCTTTAATAAAAAAATTGATGATTACATTAAACTGATACCGCTCAACCCTTGGTATAGATTTGTTTTTGTCGATGGGCGGCAATTCGATTATGGCGGTACGGTTGAAGATACACTCTCTGAAATTGAGAAGTTTAGCCCTCTCGATAAGCAAAACTACCTTCGTTTGGTTAAAGCCTCTGAAGAGATTTTCAAAGTTGGATTTGAGGAGCTTTCAACAACACCGTTTCATAAATTCTCAACAATGCTGTCAACACTCCCACATCTTATTCGCCTAAAAGCCTATCAAAGCGTGTGGTCTTTTGTGTGTGCACATCTTAAAAACAAATATTTACGCGAAGCTTTTTCCATTCAACCTCTTTTGGTTGGCGGGAATCCGTTTGATACAACATCCATCTATTCGCTCATTCACTTTCTCGAAAGAAAATGGGGAATTCACTTTGCGCTTGGTGGCACGGGACAATTAGTAAAAGCCTTAGAGACCTTGATGACAGAGGAAGGAATTAAAACCTCATTAGAAACAAAAATTACGTCACTCAAGATAGCTAACAGACGGTGCACGGGCGTTTTTACCGATAAAGGTGAGCTTCTAGAGGCTGATATTGTTGTCTCAAATGCTGATCCTGCTTTTTTATACAAACATATGATTAAGCCTGATCAACAAGCGTTATCGGCTCGCATTAAAAGCAAAAACGCAAAATTTTCTATGGGTTTATATGTTCTTTATTTCGGGACAACGCGCAAATATGATGATGTGGTTCATCACACAATTTGGCTTGGCAAGCGGTACAAAGATTTATTGAATGATATTTTCAACAAACAAATCCTGACAGATGATTTTTCGCTTTATCTTCATCGCCCAACCGCAACCGACCCGAGCTTTGCACCGGAAGGGTGCGATTCCTTTTATGTTCTCGCCCCTGTTCCAAACACGCAAGGTAAAATTGATTGGGCAAAAGAAGGGCCGAAATTAAGAGACCGTATTGTGAAGACATTGAGCGAGACAATTTTGCCAAATTTAAATGAAACCATTACGAATGATTTTTTTAAAACCCCTGAAGATTTTGAAAAAAACTACAGCAGCCTTCATGGTGCGGGTTTTTCCATCGCCCCCTTGTTAAGACAATCCGCGTGGTTTCGTTTCCACAACAAAGCCGAGGGCATAGAAAACCTTTATTTATGTGGCGCGGGAACACACCCGGGCGCCGGACTTCCCGGTGTATTGTCCTCCGCAAAAGTGCTGGATAAACTCATCCCAAAAGTGGCTTAACAGATGACAGCCCAACTAGCTCTTTTCAAAAAAAATGCAAAAAGTTTTTCATTTGCGGCAAATATCCTAGGCGACATCACAATAAAAAAAATAGTTACTTTGTATGAGTTTTGCCGTCTTATCGATGATATTGCAGATGAATCGACAGATAAATCTTCAGCAGAACAATCATTGAGAGATATCGCGCGGGATATAAAAAACCAGCATAGTGACAAAAAAATCATTGCTGATTTTATCAACTTTATAAAAACCGAAAATATAAACACATCATATATTTTAGATCTTTTGGATGGTGTCGTTTCTGACTGTAAAGACACTATTACTATGCAAGATGATGCTCAATTACTACAATATGCTTATCGTGTAGCTGGAACGGTTGGAGCTATGATGTGCTCAGTCCTGGGTGTTGATCACAAAAATATAAAACAGGCAATCATTCCCGCAATACATTTGGGTATTGCGATGCAGCTCACAAACATTGCGCGCGATATTCGCGAAGATGCGCAAAATAACCGCGTTTATATTCCTCAATCTTGGAAACCATTCAATCACTTCATGCTTATGAACAAACCCAACACCGAAAACGAAAATGCGCACTCCGCTTGTAGAAAAATTTTAGATCTTGCAGATTTATATTACGAATCGAGCAAAGCGGGATATGTTTATCTCCCCCTTAGGTCGCGCATATGTATTTTGGTCGCATCCGATTTATATCGCGCCATAGGGGTTAAAATAAGGAAAAAAGATTTTAGATATTGGGAAGGCCGCGTATATTTAAATATATTTGAGAAATTTATGAGACTGATCATAACGCTTCCTAAAATTCTTTTACCCAATTTTTGGTTCAAGATAAAAAAGCTCAATAATCAATTATATTGCGGGGAAATTTATGCCTGATAATAATTACGACATTGCAATTTTAGGTGGAGGCTGCGCCGCACTTAACTTTGCCATGACTTTTACAAAATCAAATATCGAGAAAAAAATAGTAATTTTAGAGCAAAGGGAATATTACCAACACGATCGAAATTGGAGTTTCTGGTTTAAAAATGATGATAAAAATTTTGAGCATAAAGATATCATAAAAAAAATATGGCCCTATTGGCAGTTCTCAGATGAGTCAAATTTAGTAAGACATCAAGGTATTTATTATAGCTACGCAACCATTGCGGCGGAGGCTTTTTATAAAAAAGCGGAAATGATGATCGCAAAAGACCCACGTATAAGTTTATGTATGAACAGCACTATAGATAATTTAACGATCGATGAGACCACATTACAATATCGTATCAACGTTGGAGAAAATATTTTTACAGCAAGAAATATTATTGATACGCGCAATATGAATTACGGATCAATTAAGAATCACGCGTCTTTTTATCAAATATTTTTAGGGTATGAAATTGAAACAGATGAGGATTTTTTTGACCCGCAATGCGTGGATTTAATGAAAGATATGATCTGCACGCAAGATGGATTATCTTTTTTATATATATTACCTTTTTCATCTAGATCTGCCCTTGTGGAATATACAATATTCACTTCTATTTTTAAGAGTCCGAATGAATTTGAGAAGAAACTCCATGCATTCATGAATACTCACTATAAAGATCATGGCTATAAAATACTCCACACAGAGCAAGCCGTTTTGCCGATGGGAGAAGTATCTTTCAAAAAAGAAACACGCTCCAATTTTTTTCATGCAGGTGGTCACAGCGGCGCTTTGAGAGAATCAAGCGGATATGGTTTTCTAAATATTTATAATTGGTCACAACAAGCCGTGCACGCCTTAAAAGAAAATAAAAAAACTCCACGGGCAAATCAGTCCAATAATTTTATGAATTTTTTAGACCGGCATTTTATTAAAACATTAAAATTATATCCTCATGAAAGTACCATTATATTTAAAAAAAAAAAAAAAAATATGCGAGCAGATAATTTTGCGCGATTCATGAATGGCGATATAAAGTTTTTAGATATTCTTCGCGTTATAATGGCCGTTCCCAAAGGGCCATTCTTGAGGGCTTTATGGCGTTAAACATCATAAAACATCATATTGGAATATATTACAGCGCTATAACTGCGCTCTTTCTCCTGCTGAGTGCGCTTTCTCTTTCTATACCATTCGAATTACAAATTTACTTGTTATTAATAGGCTCAATTATTATTGGCTTGCCACATGGCGCGCTTGATTATGATGTGGCAAAGTTTTTGGGCCTCTGCTCGACGCTCAAAAGAAAAATGATCTTCTTTGTAACCTATTCTTTGATTGCTTTGATTTATTTTATGGCGTGGATGTATTATCCAGAATTTTCGCTTGTTTTATTTCTCGTCATATCAGTCTGGCATTTTGGAGAAGATTGGGCAGAGGCCCCCTTCAAAAACATAAGACGTTTTGTTTTTGGTTTTGCGTTTATAAGCCTGCCAACTTTATTACATGGAGATAATCTTGAGAGCATCTTTGCGCTGCTGGCTGAGCTCAATTTTGTTCAGGGCGTTATTAACATTCTCGGCAGCATTGCAATGCCCTTAGTGCTTATGATTTTTATATTTCTTGGTATCGATATCTTTCAAAAAAGAGT
>JAIXWE010000100.1 GCA_027482195.1 Alphaproteobacteria bacterium
GGGACTTGAACCCCCACGGCTAGGCCGCCAGAACCTAAATCTGGTGCGTCTACCAATTCCGCCACACCCGCATTACGCCAAGCAGGCGTTGTAGCTTAAAAATACGTCATGGGAAAGAGATTTTTATGAAGTTAAACAAGCTTCCCACACACCCGGGATCATGTCGGGAAGATCGGAGGAAATAAGCCCCTCACCGAACTCTCGCGCTGAACGGGCATGAAGCCCGACGGCCACACAACACACATCAAAAAGCGGCATAATATCCCACGCGGCCAACCCCGCGATCATGCCCGCCAAAACATCCCCCGATCCAGCGGTGGCAAGCCACGGCGCATCCAACACCATCTCAATATATGATCCATCTGGGTGTGCAATGATGGTTGGGTCACCTTTTAACAAAATAATGGCATGTAATTTTTGTGCCGCATAAATTGCACGATCCTTTTTTGAAAAAGAATCATCGCTATAGAGGTGCGGAAAAAGAGTTTTGAGCTCGCCCTCATGCGGCGTGATCACACAATGATCATTGAGCGCAGACGCCAACACCATCGGGTCATCGGCAAAGACGGTCAGCGCATCGGCGTCAATCACACAAAAACGGCGCGGCGTTAGTTGACACACATCCAACACCGCCTTTTTTAAGGCTGGAATATTGTCATGCCCCGCGCCCGGGCCAATGACAGCCGCATTGCGGCGCAAATCTTTGAAATGGTCTTTAAATCGCGCCAATTCATGAAGCTGTTCCACCATCACGCTGGGGGAGACAGATCGATACACATTCATGACATCCGCGTGTGCCACAATTGTGCACGCCCCCGCCCCCATGCGCAAAGATGAGATGGCAGCCAATGACGCCGCGCCCGTCAAGCGCGCACCGCCCAGTACAATAACATGGCCATAATCATATTTATGTTTTTGCGCCATTTTTTGCGGAAGCAACATGTGCCAAAAATCGGGTGAATGAATTTTGCGCGGCGATGACATAAAAAACTTTCTGCCGATAAAGGAACAAGAAAAACTGGGGCGATCGACGGGATTTGAACCCGCGACAACTCGGACCACAACCGAGGGCTCTACCGCTGAGCTACGACCGCCAGTTTTGACGTGAAAACTTTATCAAGAATTTCACCGTTCTTGTCCAGCGAAAAAAGCGGATAAAATTTCATACCCCCTCAACTTATCCCTCTGGACGGGTTATTGTGCATATGCTAAAAACTTTTCGATAAAATCATACCAGCATTGCATTTATTGCATAACAAAAAGGAGCCTTCATGTCTTTTGCCGCCAAATCCGCATCCGATGTTGTCAAATTTTGTAAGGAAAATGATATTCAATATGTGGATTGCATTTTCACCGATCTGCGCGGCAAAGAACAACACACGGCCCAACATATCAGTACGGTGGATGAAGATTTGTTGAATGAAGGCATTTACATTGACGGATCATCCATTGCGGGATGGAAGGCGATTAATGAGTCTGACATGTTGCTCAAACCTGATCTCTCCCGCGTGGTGATGGATCCATTTTCTTCACAACCCACCGCCGTCGTGAAAATTTTTTGTGATGTCGTGGAACCATCAACCGGTAAACCTTATGCACGTTGCCCACGTTCCATCGCCAAAGCGGCGGAAGCCTATTTGCAAAGTTCCGGAATTGCTGACAAAGCTTTTTTTGGGCCGGAAGCTGAATTCTTTGTCTTTGACGAAGTAAAATATGCCGTGCGTATGAACAAAGTTTCTTACGAGATCGACAGCAACGAAGGGCCTTATAATACGGATAAAACCTTCACCGATGGCAAAAAGAATCTTGCCCACCGCCCGCGGGTCAAGGGTGGATATTTCCCCAACGCGCCGCTTGATACTGGCTCCGATTTTCGTGCGGAAATGCTTTCCGTTTTGGCAAGCATGGGTGTTGATGTTGAAAAACATCACCACGAAGTTGCCCCATCGCAACATGAATTGGGTATTAAATTCTCAACGCTCGTGAATGCGGCGGATGTGATGCAGATGTATAAATATGTCGTGCATAATGTTGCCGCCGCCTATGGCAAGACCGCGACCTTTATGCCGAAACCCATTTTTGGTGATAACGGGTCGGGCATGCATGTGCATCAATCTTTGTGGAAAGGATCAACACCCCTTTTCGCGGGATCGGGTTATGCGGGATTGTCGGAAACATGTTTGTATTATATCGGCGGGATCATCAAACATGCCCAAGCATTGAACGCGATCACCAACCCATCAACCAACAGCTATAAACGCCTTGTTCCTGGCTATGAAGCTCCGGTTTTATTGGCGTATTCTTCCCGTAACCGTTCGGCATCATGCCGCATTCCACACGCCGCGTCACCCAAAGGCAAACGTGTTGAGGTGCGCTTCCCCGACCCGGTTGCAAACCCTTATCTTGCGTTCGCGGCGATGTTGATGGCCGGGTTGGACGGGATCAAGAACAAAATTCATCCGGGCGAAGCCATGGATATGAATTTGTATGATCTTCCCGCCGAGGAGCTTCAAAAAGTGCCGAATGTATGTGGATCATTGCGCCAGGCATTGGATGCGTTGAAAAAAGATCACGCATTTTTACTTGAAGGTGGCGTTTTCACAAAAGATGTGATCGACGCATATATTGATCTTAAAATGGAAGATGTTTTAGCGTTCGAGACCATGCCACACCCGATTGAGTATGACATGTATTACTCATCCTAATCATTAAGGGAGCGTGATTGCGGGAGCGTTTGACGCTGCCGCAATACGTATTTCCGAGGTGTTTTGTTGTTTTTCAAGAAAGGCATTGATGCCTTTGACAAAATTGCGCGCGATGTTTTTTACATTTTGTGGATGTGTCATCGCCGCACGATCTTGCGGGTTACTTAAAAAGCCAAACTCAACCAAAGCCGCCATGACGTGTTCCGGTTGGCAACGCAAAACCGCGAAATCTTCTGTGCGATGTGAGGTTGATGTACGCGGGCGAAGGGAAAAATGTCCCTTCAATGTCTTGGCCATTTGTGAAGACAGTGGTGAAAGAGATTCCCCATTCTGGCCATAGGTATAAATGACCGAACCCGATCTTTGCGGTTCATCAAACACATCCGCATGAAGGCTTAGAAAGAAAATCGGATGATGCGGATATTTTTTCGCAAGATGATTTGATAATTCCGCCCTTATTTGCAACGCAGTTGTGTGTTCGGGAAAAAAGCTATTGCGGCTTAATGTTGCCTTTTCATCGATATCACGTGTTAAAACAACACTTATGCCTTGTGACTTAAATTCTTTCTCAAGGGCGGCGGTGAACCCATCGACCACGTCAACTTCATGCACACCTTGGCGGCTTGCACCAATATCAATGGGGCCGCTTGTGCGGCGCGTGATTCCGTGACCATGCCCAGGATCTAAAATAACAATTGGTTGCAAATTCCAATTCACCGGATAAAAATTTTTCTGACGCAGTGATGATATTGCGATCGGGTTATAAGAAACCATATTTCCGGTTTTATCTTTGCGACTGAAACAGCTGTAAAGATCTGTTGTGCGGTCACCTTTTTTGACACGCTGTTCAAAAGAGTCATAAAAATAAGTGCGTTGAGAAACGATGTCTTGTTGCAAAGATGTTTGATTTTGAATGACGGAAGAAGTTTGTGCGTCGGGTTGTGACAGAAAATCTTCCGTGGTACTGTTCGCAACCGGCTCAGGCAACGCCAGCGCAACAGGTAAAAACACAAGGGGCAGTGGTATTTTCATGACAACCCTCTTTTGATAAAGGTTAACTTATCATAATTTCTCATTCTTATGCAAAGTTTTAATCACTTTCTCAAACGCCGCCTTATTTCGCCCCCAAATCAAGAAGTTAGCATCCCGCCCCAAGGTCAAAAGTTGGGTGATATAAAAATGATCTGGCGTTTCAAAAACGCCAATCCACAATTCATAACCCACATAACGCTGGGCGCGATCATTAAATTTGTAAACATCCACGCGTGAAAAGGTAATTGCCTTGTCATGTTGCGGCACCTCACGCTTTTCAAGCAAATCCCCCAAGACAAAACCAGATTGATCGAGGCTCTTGCGCATCCGCTCAACCTCGCCCACCAGAGTATTGGTTTTGTCTTTCGCAATAATTTCAACGTCAATCCGTCCATCCATGATGAGATCAGAAAGTTTGACATCGGATCCCTTCTGAGGAAGGCCGCCTTTCGCGTTCACCAATGCAACATTCATACGCTTGAGTGAGGTGATGGGACTGTCGAGCACGACCCAAGATTGCGGGTATTGAAAACGCACCGTGTTTGCAAAATTATAAACCACCAAGCTTTCGCCAGGCCCTTGTTTTCCGCTCTCAACTTTTAACAAGGTGGCCGCCCATACGGCGCGATCACGTTCCATTTGCCATGCTTCAACCGGCACGCGAAAAGCCGCCAAATATAAAACGGAATCAACACGCTCGCCAACAAGACGCACGGCATAACTTTGGCCATTCTCGACAAAGACATATTGAAGCTGGGCGCGATCCTCATCAATTTTTGCAAAACCTTGAAGTGAGAAGTTATTGCTTGTGATATAAGCCAACAACCAATCTTGAACATCAATGAGAAAGGGAAGCTGAACCGCCTTCAGCGAAAAATCGCTGCGCCCCCCGGATTCATAGGCCGGGGATAAATAGGTGATAAGATTCACAGGAATTCCCGCGACCAATACGGCCCCATTCACCGCGCCCAAAGCTTGCCATGACGGCGGCACATAAAAATGAATTTGTATATTTTTTTGTTGAGGCGGGGTAATTGTTTTCAAAAGACTCTCCGCCATAAAATCGTCCTGGCTGAGTGTGACTTTCCGGTTCAAGGGGGGCGGCAGGTTTGTCAACGCAAAGGCGGCGGAAGTTGCGCAATCTAACATAAAAATGATGATAATGAGGGCAAAAACATTGCAGATGTTGTCAGAGTGTTTAATCTGTGATGATATAACGCGCATTCATAAAGTATAAAGTATTTTGGTTCGAAAAGCATGTCTGATTTATTCTCATCCGCCCCCGCCCGCAAAAAAGAAAAAGATTCGTCGTCTTACACGGCGGATGACATTGAGATTTTAGAGGGTTTAGAACCCGTGCGCCGCCGCCCCGGCATGTATATTGGCGGGACAGATGAAAATGCCATGCATCATCTGGTCAATGAAATTTTGGATAACGCGATGGATGAGGCCGTTGCCGGGCACGCCACCCGCATTGATATCCGCATGACAAAAAATAATGAAATTATTATTGCGGATAATGGCCGCGGCATTCCCGTTGACCCCCACCCCAAATATCCGAAAAAATCAGCACTGGAAGTTATCCTCACTCTTCTTCATTCCGGCGGGAAATTTAGCGATAAGGCTTATCAAACCTCCGGCGGATTGCACGGCGTTGGTATTTCGGTTGTCAACGCGCTTTCTGATGACATGTGGGTTGAGGTTGCGCGTGATGGTGTTCTTTATCGGCAAAGCTTTTCACGCGGACACCCGACCACAAAACTTGAAAACAAAGGTGCGGTCAAAGGCCGGCGCGGCACGGTTGTCAGCTTTCACCCCGATGGGCAAATTTTTGGTGATGCCAAATTTTCACCCTTGCGAATTCATAACCTTGCGCGCTCAAAAGCTTATTTATTTCGTGGTGTTGAAATTGCCTTTGAATGTGATGCAGAATTATTGCCGGAGCCTTCGAACATCCCTGCAAAAACCGTGTTTAAATTCCCAAAAGGCTTATTGGATTATTTAACATCTGAATTGGAAGGTTTGCCAACGATCACGCCCCTTCCCTTTTATGCCCAAGCTGATTTAGCCGATAAAAAAGGGCGTGTTGAATGCGCGGTTGCATGGCTTTCTGAAGATGAAGGTTTTATTCGTTCTTATTGCAACACCATTCCGACACCACAAGGCGGTACGCATGAATCTGGGTTTCGTACCATGTTGGCACGCGGCCTTAAAAATTATGGGGAGTTGATTGGTAACAAAAAAGCGTCGCAAATTACCGCGGATGATATTTTGGACGGCGCATCAATTATGTTGTCGGTGTTCATTCGCGACCCACAATTCCAAGGCCAAACAAAAGACAAACTTGTCAGCGCCGAAGCGGCACGCCTTGTTGATAATGCAACGAAAGATTATTTTGACCACTGGCTTACCAATGATCCCGCGCGCAGTAAAATGTTGCTGGAAGCCATCATTGAAAAAGCGGAAGAGCGTAAACGCGCAAAAGAAGATAAAGAATTAAGTCGCAAATCCCCCACACGTAAATTGCGTCTCCCCGGAAAATTGGCGGATTGTTCACGCTCGGCCGCCGCAGGCACAGAAATTTTTATTGTTGAAGGTGACAGCGCGGGCGGATCAGCAAAACAAGGACGTCACCGCGAAACCCAAGCTATTTTACCCTTACGCGGAAAAATCTTGAACGTCGTCAGCGCAACGCGTGATAAAATTCGTGACAATCAAGAAATTCAAGACCTCACCCAAGCTTTGGGGTGCGGAATGGGAAGCGCATTTAAACTTGCAAATCTTCGTTATGAACGTGTGATTATCATGACCGATGCCGATGTTGACGGCGCACATATTTCTTCACTCCTCATGACATTCTTTTATACGCAAATGAAAGAATTGGTGGAGAAAGGACATTTATATTTGGCGCAACCTCCGCTTTATCGACTCACATCCGGTAATTCAAGTTTTTATGCGATGAATGATGCGCATAAAGATGAACTTTTAAAAACCGCGTTCAAAGGAAAATCAAAAGTTGATATCAGCCGCTTTAAAGGCTTGGGCGAAATGCCCGCAAAACAACTTAAAGAAACCACGATGAATCCGGAGACACGCACCTTGCTACGCGTCACGGTTCAAGATGCACAAGCGGCATTGGATAATTTGGTTGAACGTCTTATGGGCAAAAATGCTGAAAGCCGTTTTGATTTTATTCAGCAAAATGCAAGTTTTGTGCGGGAAGTGGATGTATGAGCCGCCCGCTCATTCTGTCCGGCTTTATTCTTCTGCTCCCGATTATACTGCTCGCCACATTTCCTTTTTGGGGGAATGTTATCATTCAAAAAGTTTTTGCTGTACTTTCGTATCCACAAACAAATATTCAAAAACTCTCGCCACAAATAAGCGGATTCACCTTAGAGGGCGTCCTGCTTATGAATAAAGATCACCATATCATGATTAATCGCATTGATGTGAACGCGTTTCCCAAACCGACACTTATCATTGAGGGAATGACCCTCACAATCTCCGCAAAGAATCTTTTTGATTTGCTCTTCTCAATTAAGGACGAAGATGATTTCCTTCCCTTCTCCGAAATGCGTATAAAAAACAGCCAAATTGTTTTAGAAGAGCTTGCAATCAGTGGCCCCATTTCATTCCAAGCGGCTTCACAAAGAGAAAATCATAAAATATCATTCCAACTTCATGGAAAAACCGCATCCCCGATCATGAGTTTTGATACTTCTATGAATGGATTTGTTGAGAATAATACTTTCCAGTCACAAGGGCGGCTTGACACAGGGCGCTTTGAGTTAAAGAAAAGAAAAGCATCACGCATAACGGCTGCATGGGAGCAAAAAAACACCTATTTAAAAGGACAAGTTGTTATCGGCAACGTTCTTTATGAGGGGAGAAATTTTCAAGATGTAAATATTTCTTTTGACAGCATAGGCCCTGATTTTATTCTTCTGAATGCATTAAGCGGTGATAATTTAAATCATAAAATAGCCATGCGCGTTACGGCCGATAAAAAAGAGGGTGAAATTGTGATCTTTGACAAAAATAATCCTGATATTATTTTGTCACGCACATCGTGCGGCCGATAATAATCAAGGATAATCGCAGCTATCAAACGTGACTCGCACGAATGATTTTTCACCTTCAGAAAGCGTAAAGCGATATTCCCGCCCCGACGCAATCATCGAATGTTGCATGGGCAAAGTTCCGGTTTTTGTTTCGGTTGATCCATCTGCAGAAACATAGGTGACGGTTATCGCTTGCGTTGAGTCAAACCATGCTTCCTCTTTTCCCTCTTTATTGCGCGCGGATTGTCCCGTGCCGGTTATTTTCACCGCCCCCTCACCAAAAGACGCAATGCTGTTTGATCCAGTATATGCGGGGGTTTTGGGCACAAAACGCCGCGTTGCTGGATCGGTGCAATTTTGCGGTGGTCGCGCCGAGCGCAACAAAAAGGACAAACGTTCCGCCGACATGCCTTCATCAAGTTGTTGACGCAACAACGCAACAAGATCGCGCATTGGCCCATCACTGGGTAAATCTTTGTTCACTTGTTCTTGAAGTTGATCAAAGCGCATGGTTGCGGTTTGCGTATCCGCACGCATTTTCGTAATGTCGTTTTCAAGATTTTCAATTTGCTTACGGGACTCATCCAGCTGAGCCGATAAACTTCCGATTTGATAAACAGCGTGTTGCCGCCCAAGCCAGAAAGCCGTAAAAGCGACCGCCGCCAAGACCATGACCGCCGCAAGTGTTAGCTGTGTTCGTTGGCGTTCACGAGCACGATAACGCAAGCGCGGATTATAAGATCCAAACCCCGACATGGTTATTGACTTCCTGTTCCTACAGACCCCAGATTTTTGAAACCCAAACTCAATAAAATTTCTGTTCCACTGTCTCCCGACTCATCGACACTGAAACTGCGGCGCGCCGTGGTTGAGAAGGTTAGACATTGTCCTTTATAATCTAGCCCAAGATTTATATCACGCAAGCCATCATTTTCACGTGAAAGGTCATAACGCCCACCAAACCGCGCATGCCAATCTTCAACAAATTCATAATCAATACCGCCCGAAACCTGTTCCCGGCTATCGGTTAAATCTGTGCCCTCAAGCGCACGGGTGTAAAGATAATTCACACTTGTAATGACTGGGCCAAGTGTCGCAGACGCGGTTGTCTCATGACGTTGGGAGCTGAGACTTTGGCTTGAAAGCTGGAAACGATAATCGACATCAAAAAGATCTTTATAACGCGCGGTCAATTGCCCCACATAATTCGAAGATTGCCGATCTAAACCTGATCCTTTTGGAAAAGGATTGTTATCATCGTCAAAGCGATAACTTTGCCCAACAAAAACTTCGGCCAAACTGCCGTCATCATCGTAAAGACCCGCACGCGTGCCGTAGGTCACATGGCTTCGATCTTCCACACGATCCACACCCGGAAAACGATCCGCACGGAAAAAATTAGACGCATCAATCTGAACGTCTTGGCTGTCTTCATTGGGAATATCAACATTATTTTTCACACGCGGAGAAACCGTCACCGCCAATGTCGGTTCAATCACAGCACGGCGCGTGGGTGAAACATCTTTTCCCAAAGGCAATGTCGTCACGTTATGAATGGAAGGAAAAAAGCGTGTTGAGGTGGAGGTTGTATCTTGCCCCGACGTTGCCGCTTGGTCCCGTTGTGGCACATTATAAACATCCGCACGTGCGGCCGCGTTAAACGTATTCACAAAACCAAGGCGTGTTGTGTCGCGCCTTTCCCATCCCGTATTCAAGGATGTGCGCAAGACATCTTGCCCATTTCCTTTACGCGCCAAACCCAAAGCGGATGCCTCAATATTCCATCGCCCACCCCATGTCGCACCAGGCTTGCCGTAAAGGGAATAAATAACTTCCGGAATAATATTCGGTTGATCACTTGCGCGGTTACTGACCCGCACGTCTTGGAAAGCCAAAGCGCGAACAGCGAGATAATCACGATCTTCAAAACGCTCCGCAAAAACTTCATTCCTCAACACATCTTCTTTTGAAATATCATATTGGCGCAAATATTGATCATCACTCACCAATTTTGTTTTAAACCCTGTGCGCCAATTTTCATCCAAATTCCAAATCCCTTTACCCTCAAAATGACCGCGCGCTTGTTCATTTTGTATCACCGTTTGACCGGCGACATTTGTTGGACGATTGGAATAAGTCCCACTACCGATCAACTCAATTTCGGCATTTTCAAAACGGCGGCGATATTCCACCATGCCGAGCGGCGCTTGGCGCGTAAAAGCACGCAATGAAAAAGTTGCATCTTGGTAAGGATCAATCGCCCAATAATAAGTCGGCGTTGCCGAAAGACCCAAACGTGAATTCAACGCAAATTTTGGCGCAAGAAAACCACTTTCTTGTTCAACATTTTCGACCGAATGTTTGAAATAAGGCGTGTAAAGAACAGGAACACCCGCCACATCAAACGTGGCATCGCGATATTCTAATTCTTTTTTATCGGGATCAAAAACAACATTCTCGGAACGAATGCCCCACAAGGGCGGCTTTTCCGGATTGGCCTTACACGGTGTGCACGGCGTGTAAGACGCGCTCTTAAGTTGAATTTCCTTACCATTTTTGCGGGTTACATTTTCCGCACTTAAGCGCGAGCCATCGGCAAGAACAGAATGAAGTTTTTTGATATACCCTTCGCGCATATCACGCGTTAATTCAGATTCTTCCGAGAAATGCACATCGCCATTTTTATCCATGACAACAACATTCCCAACCGCAAAAACTTTTTCCGTCTGAAGGTTATAAATAACCTTATCCGCTTTTAAGATGCGCCCATCTTGGGAAATCTCAACTTGGCCCAAGGCTGTTATCAATTGACGCTGATCATCATATTCCAAATGATCAGCCGCAAAATCAACAGGAGGAGAAGGTACAGGTTTATTTCCAGTTTGCGCAGCCAAAGCCGGCAACGCGATCAAGGTAACCGCAATCCCCGCCATAAGGCGCACACGCCATGACGCAAGCGGCACAGAATTTATCTTAAGGCGGTGTGTGGCGATGGACATCATGAAGAACGTAAAAGGATGGATAAACAATACCCTTATTTGTCCACGAAAATGGTTCCAGCGTCAAGCAAGACAGGGGAAATTGGGGGTTTAACGCCGCAAAAAGGCCGGTAAATCGTCATTGGTGAATTGGTTTGCCTCAGCCCCATTATGCGCGGCGGCTTTTGCAGGACGCGCCGGTGATTTTTCCCGCGCCGGTGGCTTTGTCTTTGACGGCTCATGTGCCTTTTGTGATGAAGGCATTTTTTGTGATTGGTAGGTCTCAACGGGAACAACATTACCGATACGTTTATTGACCGCATCAATAAGTTTTTCATCATCTTTGGTGGCGAGTGTCCACGCTCTTCCCGTTTGCCCCGCGCGCCCCGTGCGCCCAATACGGTGAACATAATCATCAGGATTAAAAGGCACGTCCACATTAAATACATGCGAGACACCCACAACATCCAAACCGCGCGCCGCAACATCCGAGCAGACAAGCAAAATAATTTTTCCGTCTTTAAAATCTTGTAAAGTTTGCGTGCGTTTTGCCTGAACCATATCGCCATGCAACGGTGAAGCCAAGAACCCCTTATCACGCAACCATTTACCCAGAATATCGACATCCTTCTTACGGTTACAAAACACGAACGCGTTTTTAACATCCTCTTTTTCAATCAAAGAACGTAACGCATATTTCTTATCCTCAACGCGCGGAACCATCATCATACGATGTTCAATCGTGGCCGCCGTTGACGCGGGGGGAGCCACCGAAACACGGTGCGGCATATTTAAAAAGCGTTTTGCAAGAGATTCAATCTCAGGCGGCATGGTTGCCGAAAACAACAATGTTTGACGGCGTGCCGGAATTTTTGAAATAATTTTCTCAATATCGGGAATAAATCCCATATCCAACATGCGATCAGCTTCATCAATAACTAAAATACGAATATCCGTCAGCAAGATTTGCCCACGTTCAAACAAATCTAAAAGCCGACCGGGTGTGGCAATCAGAACATCCGCACCCCGCTCCATAACTTTTATTTGTTCAGACATGCTTTCCCCGCCAACAAGCAGGGCTTTATTCAAAGGATGATATTTGCCGTAAAGGTCAAAATTTTCCGCAACCTGGGCCGCCAATTCACGCGTTGGCGTGAGAACAAGAGAGCGCGGCATGCGCGAGCGTGCACGGCCTTTTGATAAATGCTCAATCATCGGCAATGTAAAGCTGGCCGTCTTGCCGGTTCCCGTTTGTGCCAAGCCAACCAAATCACGTCCCAATAAAATATGGGGAATTGCTTGTGCTTGAATCGGTGTGGGGGTGGTGTAGCCCATATCCCCAATGGCGCGTAAAACCCCCTCTCCCAATCCGAGAGATGTAAAACTTGGCGGGGGCGAAGGGGGGGATTCTGTTTCGGTTAATGTAGTCATATGCGATGGGTGTAGCAGAGAATATTATGAGAAGCAAGGATTTGATCTTATATCCTAATGCTTTTATAATGGAAAGATGTTTTCGGGGAAAATGAGCACTTTAGCGTTATGTGATGGCAATGAGCGCCATGCGAAGGATTTTACCGCGCACTTCTCCGGAAATTATTTGGTACAACATTATACTGATGCCAAAACTAGCTTAGAAAAATTGGCGCATCCCCCCCCTTCGCTTTTGATTGTGTGTGAGGAATTCTCCTCATCCGGTGGGGCTTCTTTTGTGAAAGCGGTCAAACAAGAACCCGCGCTTAAGAAAATTCCCCTTATTTATATTGCCGATACGGATAATTTTACCGCTCTTGCGCATATCAAAATGATGGGTGTTACGGCGATTTTTATCAAACCCTATAA
>JAIXWE010000124.1 GCA_027482195.1 Alphaproteobacteria bacterium
ATTACGTCATACGGTGCGCGTAAAATTCGTGGTTTAATTGCTGTTCATAGCGTTCGGCGACATAAGCTTGTCCCAAAATGTGCATGATCTCTTCGATGAATGTTTTTTTTTTTTTTTTTCTCAAATTTCCCTTTGCAGAAACAGCATCCTCCCAACGGGTTAAGTCAAAATGCTGATATGCTTCGGTGCGATCATAAATATCTGTTGTGATGAAATTTCCTTTAAATCCTTTTATTTTTTGAAGAGAAAAATGAACCGCCAATGGAAGCGCATAATCGTCTTTTACAAAAGCTAAGGTCACGCCCATATCATGATCAGAAACGGAAAGTTCAACCGAAAATTCGCGCGTTGCGTTTAAAAGTTTGACCACCTCATGCAATCCTTGAATTTGGGACGCAACACGCGGATCAAGATGAAAAGCAACCGGATTGTCTTCGCAAAATACGACCGGATAATCATTCTCTTCTAATTCATGAGCGACCGCTTTTGTGAAAGCCTGCACAGCCAAAGCCCGCACCTGATGCAAACGGTTGGGGTGTGGCGACGCATTGCCTGTGAAAAGCGGCGGATCTGACGGAACATTGCCACCCTTTATAAGGGGCGTAATGTTTGATTGGCTCATTTTATGATTCCCTGTTCTTTTTTTCCTATTTTAAGCATTCTGCAAAAAACTGGAAATTAAATCGCAAAAAAAATTTTAACCTTTCGTTAATAATTTTGGTGGCGGATTGCCGCAATTTCGCTATACTAAAACGAATCAAAGTCTGGTTTACCTTCCATGCGACTTAAGTCGTTTTATGCAAAAACAATGACCGAAGCAATGCACATGGTTCGCGAAGCCCTTGGGGAAGATGCGATCATTATTGCCACACGCGAAGAAAACGGCGGAAAGGCCGTGCGCGTGACTGCGGCTATTGATCATGAATTTGTCCCGGCACAACCCAAAACATCATCATCGCCCTCTTTTGAAATTGGCTCTGTATTGGCGGAGCGTGATGATTGGCTTCAATATGACGAAGAAGACAGTCTTGATGACCGCGTTTCGGAAGCTGTGATTGACGTGATGCTCAAACATGGTGTTCCGGAAGATGTGATGGATCAAATTGTGTCATGTGTTTCTGTGATGGGGTTGGAAGATCCGGCCGTGTCCTTGGTTGGGGCTTATGACACATTGTTTAATTTTGCACCCTTGCCGCATAAGGCACATAAAAAGGCGTTGATGTTTGTGGGCCCGCCCGGTTCGGGGAAAACGTTGACGGCGGCAAAGCAAGCGGCCCGTATTGTTTTAAATGGTGGATCTGTTGCCGTGATCACATGCGATACGGTGCGCGCGGGTGGTGTGGAGCAACTCCAAGCCTTCACGCGGCTTTTGAAAACAGATTTGTTTAAGGCGAAAAATGCGATTGATCTTGCGATGCATATCAAAGCACAAACTGGAAAAGTGGATCAGATTTTGATCGACACGGGCGGCCTGAACCCATTTGATGCCAAAGATATGAAAGACCTTTCAAGTCTGATGGCCTCCGGTGATATTGAACCGATTTTGGTTTTACCTGCCGCCATGGATGCCGGCGAATCAGGTGACATGGCACGCGTTTTTGCCGCAATTGGTGTGCGCCGCTTCATTCCATCGCGTGTTGATATCGCGCGCCGTTTGGGTGGTTTGCTGGCTGCTGCGCATGCGGGTGGCTTATCTTTCGCAGATGTCAGCAACACACCAAAGGTGGCGGACGGGCTTATTCCCCTCACCCCATCACTTCTGGCATCTTTCTTTTTACCACAATCTTCCTCTTCGCCAAAAAATGATGTAGGCTCAAAAAAATCTGCGTCACCTGCGGCGAAATCAACACTTGCCAAACGTAAAACTCGAAAAACTGGATGACGAAAATGACTGATCACATGACCGCAAACGATGTCGCTTTTGATAACCCGCTGAACCCGGGCTTTCGACGCGGGAAAAATATTCTCGCCGTTGCCAGTGGGAAGGGCGGCGTTGGGAAAACATTTTTCTCCATCTCACTGACCCAAGCGCTTGCGAAGTCGGGCAAAAAAGTTTTGCTGTTTGATGGCGATTTGGGGTTGGCCAATGTTGACGTACAACTTGGGCTCATGCCGAAACGTGATTTAAATGATGTCATTCGTGGTCGCTTGTCCCTTGATAAAGTCGTTCAAAATTATAATGGGGAATTTGATATTATCGCGGGCCGGTCGGGTCAGGCCTCCCTTTCCGCTCTTCCCTCACAACGTCTTATGATGTTGCGCGATCAATTGTTGGATTTGGCGGAGCAATATGACGCGGTGGTGATTGATTTGGGTGCGGGCGTTGATCGCACGGTACGTTTATTCTCGGCATTAGCCACGCGCACATTATTGGTCACAACCGATGAACCAACATCGCTCACCGATGCTTATGCCTTTATAAAGCTTGGCAGTGCGGCGGGGCTTTCAAAGAATGTCAGCATTGTGGTCAACCAAGCGCAAAGCGCCTTGGAAGGCGAAAAAACTTATAAAACCCTTCTCAAAGCGTGTGAGAATTTCTTGCGCTTGTCGCCATCCTTGGCGGGAATGGTGCGGCTTGACCCGCGGGTGAAAGAAACAATTCGTCATCAAACCCCGCTTTTGACCCGCTCTCCCAACACCGAAGCCGCGGCGGACATCGATAAAATCGCCAAAGCCGTTTATCGCGAAATGCAAGACGAAGCCAAGGAAATGGCTAAAGCCGCGCGGCGATAAATCTGATATAATAAATTTATGTCGTCGGGATTTTCCGGTTCTGTTCCACCACCCGTTTTGCGTGCGGGGCTTCAGGCATCATTGAATGATGTTCTGGTGCGCCTTGTGAACTTGCCGCAATCTTTGCAAAATAACCCATCCCCCACCCGATTAACCGGAACCGTCACCGGACAAAATCCGGATGGGTCTTTGAATGTTCAAACAGATCGCGGTGTTGTCACCCTTCTTCTTAAAGACCGTCAAAATTTGCCACCTGGCCAAGTCTTGGAAATTGATATTCCCGCCGGCCGCCCACCTGCGCAAGCGGCTCTTCGTCCTGCCTCACCCCCGGCGCAACAAACAAACCCGAATTTGACGGCGCAATTGCCGCAATCACCACAAACCCAAAACGGAAATAATCCCTTGGCGGCGGCCCAAGCCAATGTGGCCTTGCGTGTGGATCGCACCACATCAAACCCACAACAAGTTCAAGAGATCATCACCAATGCGTTGACCCAAAGCGTGCAATCGGGGGACGTGCCGCCCACAACACTTCTTCAATTGCAACAAGCCGTGCGGCTTAACATGGTCAAAGGGGGAGAAACAGTCACGCCAACACCTTTAAGCACGCCCAACACACCGCCACAAGATATCATCATTTCAATTCTGCGTAATATTGTGCAACTGCCTGATTCTGAAATAAATTTGAAAATGGAAACGCTGCGTTTTTTAATACAAAGCGGTTTTCCTATTCAAGCTTTACTTGAAGAAAATCCGGATGGGCAAATTTTGCGCCCGCAAATTCAAAATCTTTTGCAAAACATTGATACAAAACCACAATCAAATTTCACAACGCCGCGTCCTTTGCCGCTTAACCTTCAATTTGTTGATGCGCGCGTGATGGGGATCCTTCCTTCGGCAACACCCTCACCTTCGCTGAACCAAACACCACCATCATTACAACTGAATACGCCGCTTAACACGCCCATTCAAATTGCGCCTTACACCCCAAATGCGGGAACACCGATGGTGGGTCAGGTGGTGGGGTTTACGGCAAAAAATTTTCCGGTGATCCAATTTGTTTCCCCGCAACTCTCATCTCCCGCAAATCCCATTCAAGCACCGCAATTGGCGGTCATCCAATTTCCCACCGCGAATGTGAACGCGGGGAGCATGGTTTTTCTTAACATCACCCCCGCCGCAACCCCAAACATGCCCACAACATTATCGGGTTGGGTCAACACGCTCACTTGGCCGGATTTGCAAGAAGTACTGCACACGGCGCAAATTCTCTCCCCCACCTCACTGGCCAGTTTCAACCAGATTCTTCCCTCCACCACCCAACCGCAAAATTTGGGTGCCTTGGCCTTATTCGTTTTGAATGTTTTGCGTAGCGGGGATGTGGAACAAATGTTTCCGCAACCTCTTATCAATATGCTGCGTCAAGGGATGAAAGTGGATCAACTGCGCGCACCGCTTGATAGCAGCATGCTCACACGCCTTGAATCCATGGCGTTGCCGAATGAGTGGCGGGCAAGCATGTTTCCGTTATGGCACGACCACCAGCTTCACAAACTTCCCATTTATTGGAAACGGATGGAAGACGACGATAAAAAAGACCGCGATAAACGTCAAAAATTGATGCGGTTTTTGTTTGACCTTAAACTTTCGCGCATGGGTGAGGTGCAAGTTGACGGTTTTTTCCAACAAAAACGCCTTGATATGATTTTACGCACCAAACAACCGCTTTCTGTTCCCATGCAAAATACGATGCGGATCGGATATGCCAAAGCGATGGAGCGATCAAGTTTGACGGGGGAATTGGGTTTTCAATTTCGTGCCGATCAATGGGTGACAATCGATATGCCGCTTGAGATGGCGTAAGAGCTTACTCAGCTTTACGGCGAAAAATATTTATTCCGACTTCATCCAATACATCACTCTCGCGCTTGAGGATCTTTTTTTCTTCCTCTGCATCACGGTTTTCTTGGATGATCTCAATCTTTTTCATCTCAGCAAACGCATCCTTCATCTCATCTTGCGCTTTGGCAATTTTTACATCCCATTGCTTAATCTCATCCGCCAGATGGTCAATTTCGCCGCGTGCGCGCTCGGAAAATAACAGCCACGCCATATGGGTATCCAAATCTTGGCGTTCTTCGGCAATTTTTCTTTCATCATCAATCATATTTTTTAATTTTTGACGACGCCCTTCCAAGGCTTCCGCCACGCGATATAATTCCGCCAATGCTTTTTGTTTTTCCTCAACCAGAAATTTGCGCAAACGAATAAGCGGGTTGAGATCAGCCATACTCAGACCTCATCTTGCTCGGGCGTATAATCCATGCGCAAAATATCGGCCATGGTTTGAAATCCGTCATCAATGGATGTTTGCTCGTCTTTATTTTGAGTCAAAAATTCTTCGATATCCGGATACAACATAATGGCTTCATCCACTTGCATATCTGATCCACGCCGATAAGCACCCAAGCGGATCAGCTCCGCCATATTCTCGTAACTGGAGATAAGTTGTTTGGCGCGTTTACAAATGGCGTTTTGCTCTTCGGTGAAGGCGGCGGGAAGCGAACGCGAAACCGATTTTAAGATATTAATCGCGGGGTAGCGTCCGCGATCGGCAATGGCGCGTTCCATGACAATATGCCCATCAACAATACCGCGCACCGAATCCGATATCGGCTCATTATGATCATCACCTTCAACCAACACGGTGAATAACCCGGTGATGGATCCTTGCCCCACGGGGCCTGGCCCTGCGCGCTCCAAAAGCCGCGCAAGCTCTCCGAAGGTTGTGGGTGGATATCCTTTTGACGTGGGCGGTTCACCTGCGGATAAACCAATTTCGCGGTGCGCCATCGCAAAACGTGTCACAGAATCCATCAAACACAAAACTTGTTTTCCTTGGGCACGAAAATATTCCGCAACCGATAATGTCAAATAAGCCGCTTGCCGGCGCATCAAGGCGGGTTCATCGCCCGTGGCCACAATGACCACCGCGCGTTTTAATCCTTCTTCGCCCAAATCATCTTCCAAAAATTCTTGCACCTCGCGCCCGCGTTCCCCCACTAAACCAATAACAATGACATCCGCAAGCGTATAGCGCGCCATCATCGACAAAAGAACCGATTTTCCAACGCCCGATCCCGCAAAAATTCCCATACGCTGGCCTTTGCAGATGGATGTAAATGTGTTGACGGCGCGCACACCAAGATCCAATTTTTTTCCCACGCGTTGGCGTGTGTGCGCAGGTGGTGCGGAATTTTTAAGTGGAATGGCAATGGCCCCATTATAGAGCGGCCCCAACCCATCAATCGGTTGTGCCAAAGCATTCATGACGCGCCCCAGCCAGCGTTCAGAAGGAAAAACAACAGGGCGTGATGTTTGAATAACGGCGCGGCATCCAAGCCCAACGCCTTCCAATGCACCAAACGGCATCAGCAATGCGCGATTGTCACGAAACCCCACCACCTCACACGGAATATCGCGCTGGGCTGTTGGTTTAAGAATCACCATCGCCCCCACGGTCAAATCTTGACCAAAGCCCGCCATCTCAACCAAAAGCCCCAAAACTTTTGTGACACGGCCGGATACTTCATGATCCGCAAAGGTGGAGACAGCGGCCGCAGCACGCTCAGAAAGACGATCCATTTTCTTAGGATATCATAAAAAATGAGCAAGCGGCAGAGAGATAAATCACTGTGGCCGGCGGCCAATATTCACGGCCAAATTCAGCGAATCCGCCGAATGTCCCCCAACGGTTTTTGCGGGAATCCATTTCAATCTTAACCCCACAAAGAAATTGTCGGTAATATTCACACCAACACCAACATAAAACAACAAACCCGGTGTAACATTTTGCCGATAACCCGTAACACCACCAAGATAAGATCCGGATTCCACAAATACTTTTTTGGTCACATCATATTCCGCTTTTAATTTTAATGCGGCGAGATGGGACTCTCTGTGATGGGAATTTTTGTAAGAACCGGGAACAAGTCCCCACCCCAAAGACCATTTGCCCGTTTTCGCGGCTACCAACGGCTTGACGGGTTCAATAAGAATTCCGGGGTTGTTACCAAACCCTTCATTATATTTATCTGGTTCTGCTCCGGGGTGAGACACATAAAAAGGAAGACTGGCCGTCACGCCCATTGTCTTTTTCTTATCAAGAATACACATCACAGCCCACGCGCCAACAGCCGAAGCTGAGACCGTTGCGGCTTTCGCAAAAATGGAAGGCAGTGATTTTGCCACTTTAGCTCCCACGGGCTTTTCAATAATATAATTGGAATCACTACCATAATCTTTTCAAAGACACACGCTTTTATAGCAAGGCGTTGTCACTTTGCGGTGGATCAATGATCCTCAAAGATAATTGTGATTTAAATTCATCAAAACACTCAATAAATCCTTTGTTAACCTTTTTAATATTTGTTAATATAAGATATTAACTAAGTTTAACAAAAACCAACATTCAGCAACCCAGGGGAGAAACCCGCCATGCGCGTATTACTTGTCGAGGACGACTCATCCACCGCCAAAAGCATTGAAATGATTCTGAAATCTGAGGGGTATATGGTTGAACAAACCGACCTTGGGGAAGATGCTTATGAGCTGGGTAAGTTTTATGATTACGATATTATCGTGCTCGATCTTATGTTGCCGGATATGCATGGTTACGAGGTTTTGAAAAAACTCCGCGCCGATAAGGTCAACATCCCCATTCTTATTCTCTCAGGCTTGGCGGAACTTGACAGCAAGATTAAAGGTTTGGGCTTTGGTGCCGATGATTACCTCACCAAACCTTTTGAAAAGGCGGAGTTAATTGCGCGTATTAAGGCGATTGTGCGCCGTTCCCAAGGTCATGCGCAAAGCCAGATTAAAATTGGTCGTGTATGCGTCAATCTCGACAGCCGCACCGTGGATGTGGACGGAAAGCCTGTTCACTTGACCGGGAAAGAATACGGCATTTTGGAATTACTTGCGTTGCGTAAGGGCACAACATTGACCAAAGAAATGTTCCTCAACCATCTTTATGGTGGGATGGACGAGCCAGAAGTAAAAATTATCGACGTATTTATCTGTAAGCTGCGCAAGAAATTGGAGCAAGCGGCGGATGGTGAAAATTACATCGAAACTGTCTGGGGTCGTGGTTACGTGCTGCGTGAACCGCAAGGATCGGACAAAGATACGGGCAAGCAAAAAGCCACCGCTTAAGCACACGCACCTCTTTTTTAAAAGTTTTCCCCAAAAGCCCGTGATAAGCGGGCTTTTTTGTGATCCTTTTATTGAAATAAACCGCGAATGCGACTACAAAAAACCATGCTTAACATTCCAAACGGCATGACAGTTGCGCGCCTCGCCTCCCTTCCCTTTTTGGTGGGGTTGATGATGGTTGATGCAACATGGGCGGCGTGGTGCGCACTTATTCTTTATACCTTGGGATGTGTAACCGATTGGCTCGATGGATATATTGCACGCCGTTACAATATGATGACTCCGTTCGGGCAATTTCTTGACCCGATTGCTGATAAAATTTTTATTCTCACCGTACTCATTGCTTTGGTCGCAAATGGACGTCTTGATGGCATTTGGATTCTTCCCGTTATTCTTATTCTTACCCGTGAATTTTTAATTTCAGGTTTACGCGAATTTTTGGGCCCGAAAAATATTACCATCCCCGTCACCTATTTGGCAAAGTGGAAGACCACGATTCAAATGATCGCTTTGGGGTTTTTGGTTGTGGGCGATGCGGGGAATATTTTGTTGCCGCACACAGTGACCATCGGGCTTATCGGTCTGACCCTCGCTACAATTCTCACCATCATTACGGGCTTTGAATATATCAAAGCAAGCTGGAGCCATTTATCATGACATCCTCATTGGCTTATACGGCGTTGCGCCCTTTGTTATTCGCACTTGATCCCGAACTTGCGCATAATGTGACCTTAAAAGCTTTGCACAAAAATTTGACACCGCGCATCGCACCTGTTGATCATCCGGTACTTAAACAATCTTTATGGGGACGCTCATTTTCAAATCCGGTGGGTCTTGCGGCGGGGTTTGATAAAAATGCCGAAGCTGTTGCGGGTCTTTTTAATTTTGGTTTTGGCTTTGTTGAAACGGGCACAGTTACGATCAAACCGCAAGAGGGCAATCCGCGCCCGCGTGTTTTTCGTGATGTTAAAAATTCCGCGATCATTAACCGCATGGGATTTCCCAATAAAG
>JAIXWE010000120.1 GCA_027482195.1 Alphaproteobacteria bacterium
ACAATCTCTCAGGCCCAATATAATTTTGCAACAGAGCGCATGCGCCGTGCGGGGCTGGCTGATCGCGTCAATATTGAGTTAAAAGATTATCGTGATATCACCGGGAAATTTGACGCAATTGGGTCGATTGAAATGTTTGAAGCCGTAGGTGAGGCATGGTGGCCAACATTTTTTGCAAAAGTAAAATCATGCCTTAAACCAGATGGGCGTGCCGTCTTACAAATTATCACGATTAATGAGCGCGATTTTCATACCTATCGCCGCACAGCAGATTATATTCAAAAGTATATTTTTCCCGGCGGAATGCTCCCCTCCCTTTCTGTTTTGAAAAAACTTACAAGCGATGCGGGGCTTTATTTTGGTGATGTTTTGTCTTTTGGCACAGATTATGCGCGCACCTTAAAAATGTGGAATTATAAATTCCAAGAAAGCTGGCCGCGTTTACAATCTGCCCGTCTGGATGAGCGTTTTAAAAGATTGTGGGAGCAGTATTTGTGCTATTGTGAAGCTGGTTTCTTAGTTAAAACAATTGATGTGATTCAAATCACTTTAAGGGCAGACGATGATCACAAGGCCACCTAAAATTCTACCCGGTGATACAATTGGTATCATTGCAACCAGCAGTCACATTGTCGAAGACCGTCTTCAGGCAGGTATTAACATTATTCAAAATTTGGGCCTTAAAACAAAGATTCATCCAAATGCCTATAAAATTTCCAACCAATTCGCAGGCACAGGTGAAGAAAAAGCACAAGCTTATCATGACTTTGTAAATGATAGTGAGGTAAAGGCTATTTTCTCAGCGCGTGGCGGAAACCGCAGCGACACGATGTTGACTTATCTTGATTTTGAGCTGATTAAAAAAAATCCAAAAGTCTTTGTGGGTTTCAGCGATACGTCAACACTTTCCATGGCACTTGAGTCTCAAGCCAACATGAGCTCCGTCTTTGGGTATGTTGTGCAAACCTTAATACGTGCGCAAGAAAATGATATTGATTTTCTTTTTAGAATGCTTCAAGGCGATGTCCTCAGCTACCCCATGAATGAAGCCAAAATCCTGAAACCGGGGCAGTGTGAAGGACGTGTGATTGGCGGGACATTAGCGGTTTTTCAAGCATTAATCGGAACAGATTACGCGCCCAATTTTTCCGGCCGCATTTTGGTAATTGAAGATCTTGGTGAAGAATTAAGTCATATTGATCGCAAGCTTGCTCATCTCCAACATTGCGGAATTTTTGATTGTGTCGCGGGTGTCGTGTTTGGTAATTTCTCAGACATACGCGATACCGGAAATCCTTTTGGCCTTTCTTTGGAAGAAATTTTTCTTGAGCGCACACGTGATGTTAAAGGTCCCATCATCATGAATGCTCCGTTTGGTCATGAAGGGCCATTTTACGCGCTTCCCATGGGTGGCCTTGTACGCCTGAAAGCCCATGATCACATTGCGCTTGATATGCTTGAAGCAATTGTGACATGACCAATTTTATTGGTAAAAAAATTCTTGCGGCTTATGCTGCGCCGGCCTTACCTCTCGCGTCTCTTCTTCTTCCCGTTTATATTTTTTTACCAACGCATTATGCGATCAATATGGGGCTTGGTTTGGCAACGGTCGGGCTTATTCGTCTGATCGCCGGTATTTGGGATGTGATTACAGATCCGATTATCGGTATTTTAAGTGACCGCACACCGGCTTCTGTTTTTGCGGGGCCACGCAAGATCTGGATGCTGGCGGGACTTCCCTTTTGCATGTTGGGTGCGTGGTTTTTGCTCAATCCCGTGCTTGGTGTTGGGGCCGTTTATATGTTGTTTTGGTCGTTGGTGATGGTGCTTGGTTGGACCATGATGCTGTTGCCGTTAAACGCCATGGGGGCCGAACTTTCCAATGATTACCATGAGCGCAATCGGATCAATGCGTGGCGTGAAGCCTTTGGAATTTTGGGTGTTTTGATTCCGCTTATGATCATTGCTGTGTTTGCCTCGGGCGAAGGGCAAGAAGGCGCATCCTTACATCTCATCTCTATTTTGGTGCTGACTACACTTCCCCTTGCGGCTTTTTTGTGTTGGAAATTTGTGCCGACACGTCCGCTTCAAACAAATACAGTGACAATGAAATATAAGGAAATTTTGCATACTTTAAAATCAAACAAACCTTTCTTGAGTTTGATTATCTCTTACTTTATCAACGCTGTTGCTAATGGCTTACCCGCGTCACTTATTCTTCTTTATGTTGGAAATATTTTGCAAGACTCTGAACGTATCGGCCTTTATCTTTTTACTTATTTTCTGGCGGGTTTAATTGCGCTTCCCGTTTGGACAGTGATCGCACGGCGTTACTCCAAACATCGTGTGTGGTGTGTGGCGATGATTTTTGCCTGCCTTGTTTTTGCTTTCGTTCCGTTTTTATCGGCGGGTGATTCATTTTTCTATTTACTTGTTTGTATTCTAACCGGGCTTGCCTTTGGCGCGGATCTTGCCCTTCCCCCATCTATGCAAGCGGATGTGATTGATGTTGATCGTGCAAACACGAAAACAGATCGTGCGGGGCTTTACTTTGCTTTGTGGGGCATGGCGACAAAATTATCCTTAGCAATCGCAACCGCGCTTGGCTTTCTTGCCCTTGACCTCACACATCAAAACCCCTTTGTGTTAATCAGCCTTTATGCCTTGATCCCCATCGTCTTTAAACTTGCGGCCATTTGGCTCATGTGGAATTATGCCTTGGATGAAAGCTCTTTGCGTAAGATACAAAATCAACAGTGATCTATCTTAAAAAAGGGACGTAAAATACATATGAAGTTTAAAAAGACACTTTTCGCGCTTTGTGGCGCCATTATGATTCTAACGGGATGTAGCAGCGTGACAATTGACGATTACAAATCAACCCAACCCACATTAGAAATTGAAAATTATTTCTCTGGCAAAACAAAAGCCTGGGGGGTTTTTCAAGACCGTTTTGGCAAAGTACGCCGCCAATTTGTGGTTGATATTGATGGCAAATGGGACAAGGACAAGCAAACCTTAACCTTGACCGAAGACTTTGTTTACGATGATGGCGAAAAAGAACAACGTGTTTGGACCATCACGAAAACAGCTGAAAATACTTATACGGGCACGGCAAAAAATGTTGTTGGCATGGCCACGGGAAAAAGTGCGGGCAATGCTTTCAATTTCAAATACACCTTTAACCTTCCGGTACAGGGCGATATTTGGCGCGTGACATTCGACGATTGGATGTACCTTAACCCTGATGGCGAAACCTTGTTTAACAAAGCCACCATTAAACGGTTTGGGATTACCATTGGCGACGTTTATATTTTCTTTCGAAAATAATTATTGGGGTGTTGCGTGAGCGGGGGCAAAAAAGCTTTTGCGGCCGCCACCTGGCTGCTCCATCCCCTCTGATTTCAATCCCCAATAGGTCATGGCGTTTGAAACCCTGACAAGGGGTGAGACTTGTTTGCTCTCATCTTCTCTGATGTTGCGAATTTCAATGAAATTATCTTCAAAATTTCCACTTACGCGTTTGGAAATTTCATTTAATTTTCCAATCATTTCCGGACGACGCCCTTCGGCAGCAGCCCGAAAATATAAACTTGCTTTTAGTTGAAACGCTTGTCGGCGGTTGCTGAAATCAAACACAATAACTCTCCCTGTTTTAGTTTTTTTTAAATTAAAAAATAAAACACGAAAAGATGCAAACAAAAAATATTAAGATGCTGCTTTCTTGCGCAGAAAACTGAAAAGTGGGCGCAAAATTGAAATACGGCTGTAAAATTCTGACGCCGAATCCCAATAATCAATGTGTGAAATAACCCGCCCCTTTGTATCAAAGGTTACTTCCGACATTCCAATAAAATCAAGCGTGATTGATTTCGCACGCGCCGTAAATCTCCATTTAAGATAGGCTGTGAACTCATCCTTACCAAAAGCGCGATCTATAACCTGAAATTTCGGATTCTCAGTTGTGTTAAACATATGGATAAATATTTTCTTCATTTCAAGGACGCCACGCACATCATGAAACGGATCACGAAAAACAACATCTTCATGAACAATCTGGTCAAGAAGGTTTAAGCTGCGTGGATTTAAATTCTGAAAAAAATGAACATAATCTTCAAGGGGCTTTTGCAGATTCAACATTTTTACTTACTCACCGAAGATCCAACGAGTTTTTGATAAAGCCGTGGCGGTAAAATTCCAATAACTTTCAAAAGCACAGAAAATATCATTGGAAATGATATTTCAAAACGTGATGATTTTAAACCACGCACAATACATGCCGCCGCATCTTCCACCTCCATCAAAAATGGCATTGGGAAATCATTTTTATCGGTTAAAGGCGTGCGAATAAATCCAGGATTAATAACCTGAACCTTGATATTAAAGGCGCGCCCCTCAATCGCGAGTGCCTCAGCCATGTTAATTAACGCCGCCTTTGTCGGGCCATATGAGAGCGAACGTGGCAAGCCGCGATATCCCGCAACCGACGCCACAATCGCAATATGCCCCGCACGATTGGCAATCATTGTGTCGCGTAACGCTTCCACACAATTTGCAACACCGATCAGGTTTACATTCACCTGCTCCGAAAAACTTGCGGCAGAAAAAACAGGAAGAGGATCCGCTTTATAAGTTCCCGCATTTAAAATTGCCAAATGAATAACGCCAATATTTTTCTCAACCTGAGAAATGATATCCTTCATACGCGCAAGATCCGTGACATCACCGGCATAAGGCATGATAACACCGGGCAAGCGGCCACATTCTTCCGCTAACTTCTCAAGTTTATCAGTTGAACGCGCGGTGGCGATCACTGTCCATCCTTCTTGCGCTAAATGTTTCGCGGTTGCAGCACCAATGCCGGTTGATGCGCCTGTTACCCATGCAATTTTTTGTGTCATTGTGAATCCTTTCGCATCTCATCTGAACATAAAAACGTCAACGAGTCTTGGCGAATTTGCGCAACCTTCTGCGCACTCATTTTTTCCAATGTCCGATAAGGCATGGCAAGACGCATATTCCCACGTAATTTCTCAGCATTGCGGTCTAAAAAGTCCCAGTAAAGATAATTAAATGGGCATGCCTGAGGCCCATTTTTCTCAGCCACCTTATAATGACATTTTTCGCAATAATCCGACATCTTATTAATATAAGCACCCGAAGCTGCATAAGGCTTGCTCGCCAAATATCCACCATCGGCGAATAAGACCATGCCCGAGACATTCGGTAACTCAACCCACTCATAGGCATCCGCATATACAATTAAATACCACTCATTCACCTGTGCGGGATCAAGCCCGGCAAGCAATGCAAAATTTCCAAGCACCATGAGACGTTGAATATGATGTGCATAGGCATTTTCTTTTGTCTCAATCACACATTGCTTGAGACAATTCATTTTTGTGTCCCCCGACCAATAAAACCACGGCAAGTCACGGGTCGCATTTAAATGATTATGATCTTTATATTCAGGCATTTTGAGCCAATAAATACCGCGGATATATTCCCGCCATCCCGCAATTTGGCGAATAAATCCTTCCACCGCATTCAACGGGGCTTTTCCTTCGTAATAAAATTTCTCAGCCGCACGAATAACTTCTAAAGGATTTAATAAGCCACAATTCAAGTAAAACGAAATGTGAGAGTGAAAGAGCCATGCCTCGCCCTCTTTCATGGCATCTTGATAATCTCCAAAAAGGGGAAGACGTTGGATAAGAAACTCATCCAAAACCTTTAAAGCTTGCGTGCGCGTCACTGCAAAATGAAACGGCCGCAAATCCCCAAAATGATCGGAGAAATTTTTTTCAACAAGTGTCAAAACATCGTTTGTAATGTCATCAGGGATAAATTGCGTTGGGGGTGGAGGAATAAGATTTTTTGGAATCTTTTTGCGGTTCTCGGAATCGTAATTCCATTGCCCACCTTCGGGTTCCCCTTTTTTATCAAGAAGGATTTGAAATTTTTTACGCATCTCGCGATAGAAAAATTCCATACGCAAAGATTTTCGCCCCTCGCTCCAGCTTTGAAACTCAGAAACCGCGCATAAATAACGATCATCATCTCGTATCTCAACAGGCAAACCCAATTGACTTTCCCAACTTTTGATATCTTCCGCCACACGATATTCATTTGGAAATGTCACAATTATTTTTTGCGGTTTATATTTTTGAACTGCGCGTTTGATCTCACCCAAAAATGAACCCGCATTGTCAGGGTCATCATAAAATGTGTAATGAACGGGGAAATTTTGTGCCGCCAACTCCTGTGCAAAATGGCGCATTGCGGAGAAAATAAGCGCGATTTTCTTTTTATGATGTTTGACGTAGGTGGCCTCGGAACGCACCTCACACATCATCACCCGATCTTGGCTTGGGTCAAAATTGCGCAGTGATGAGATCTCAAAATTTAATTGATCCCCCAACACCACGCAAAGATGACGCAACGTCATCGCTTAGGATCCAACGGGATTGAGGCGGCGATATGTCACCGGTGATCCGCGTGCGGTAAACTCCAACCCGACCCATTCATTTGTTTTAGCATCATAATAAACAGTGACGGGCACGGAAGCATTGACCAGATATTTGCGCACATTACGTTTTTCGCCCGCAACCATCATGGTGCCCATACCGTCGCTGCGCACGGAAATATCTTCAATCGTGCCATATTGCGTGTTGAGCAGTTTTTTGGAATCGAGCATTTTCTTATTCCAATAGCTGGTGGATAAAACAGAAGCTTGCGCGTCATATAATTTATCCTTTGTACGCACTTCCAAACGCTCGCGATCCCATGTGGCTTCCACCAAGAATTTATCACCATCATCATTTGTTGTGCTGTTGACCGATACAAGGCGATTTCCTTTCCACACTTCTTTATTGCTGTGGCTGTAGGTAAAAAGTGTGACCGGCCCCAAGGAATAATTCATGTTGATATCAATCTTGGCCACAAGCGTATCGTTTTTTCCTTGTGAGAATTGAATCTTATGCGTACCAAATGGTTTGCCGCCGCGCAAAATTTCAAATTCAATATTTTGCGGCTTTGCCCATGCGGGCACCGATGTAAGCAATAATAATAGGGTCAAAATAATTTTCATTTCATTCTCCTTTTTATCCTTTGACGCGTAAAGTGCTGCGCCCACCATCGATGTGAAACACTTGACCCGTAATCCATGCTGATTTTTCTGACATTAAAAATGCGGCGGCTTCACCCGCATCCTGAGCCGCGCCCAAACGCGCAATGGGGTGTAAATTCGCAATAGCTTGTGCCATTTGCGGGGATGATGTGAGCGGCTTTGCAATTCCTGTGTCTGTTAAAGACGGTGCAATCACATTCACACGCACATGCGGTGCCCATTCGGCCGCAAGTGCTTTTGCAAATCCTTCCACCGCACCTTTGGCGGCGGAGATCACCGTGTGGTTCGTAAATCCTTGCTGAACCGCAATCGATGAAAATAAAACAACCGCAGCGTTCCCCGCTTTTAAATTCGGTTCAAGGCCACGTAAAATACGCATCGCCCCCAAAAGATTCACATCAAAAGCATTTAAAAAATCTTGATCTTGCGCGTTCTTTAACGGCTTTAAAACAATGGAACCGATCGCATACACAAACGCCTTCACGGGGCGGTCACCCACATGTGCCAAAAATTTTGCGATGTCGTCCGCGTTTGTGACATCAACCTGAACATCGCCCGTTGCGCGCCCGCTTGTGATAACTTCATCCCCCGCACCCGCATAATCACGCGCCCAAATCTGGGCCACCGATTCGCCAATGCCACCATTGGCCCCCATAATAATGACTAAACCTGACATGAAACCTCTTGATCTTTTGTGTCAAAATTCCCTAATAGATACGCGAAATAAGTGAGAGCAGATTACATGACCTTTGTTGTGACCGATGTTTGTATCAAATGCAAATACACCGACTGTGTCGAAGTGTGCCCGGTGGATTGTTTTTATGAAGGCGAAAACATGCTCGTCATCCACCCTGATGAATGTATCGATTGCGGGGTGTGCGAGCCCGAATGCCCGATTGATGCTATTATCCCCGATTCCGATCCCAAGGCGGCGGCGTTTTTAGAGCTCAATCGTGATTTTTCTGTCAAATGGCCAAATTTGACCCGCAAGAAACCCGCCCTTCCCGAGGCGGAGGAGTTTAAAGCGGTGAAAGACAAATACCCCGCGCATTTCTCCGAAGCCCCCGGTGATGGGGATTAATATCCTTACCATTTATCGTCTTGATGCAATGAGGCGGGTATCTCCTCCGCAATATCCCATAGAAAGTTGAATTGCTTCAAAAACGTATCAGCGACTCCTTGATTTCGTATAATAACAACGCGCTTTTGCTCCCACATAATCATGACAAAACGGTCTTTATAGACAAGATAAGGTATCGTCCCCACCAATTCAGGTGAAATCCACCGATACACACGTGGGTTGGCCAAAAAGAAAGTATCGTCATTCTTGATCAATATGCGTTCTTTGAATTTCGTTTTGCGCTGATAGGCCTCATAACGCTTAACCTGATCGGGGGCGTAGATTGTGAATTTTCGTTCATCAAGCCCACACATCACGGCTTCGTCATCCGAATTTTTCATGCAGAAAAACAAATCATCATTCTGTTTTTCAATGAAATCATCACCTTGGTAGTGCGATATTTCAAAAATATCATTCTTTAACCGCACACCATTGCCAGAAGTGAACTCAATCCCCGCCCGCTCCAACGACTCTTGAATTGCTGCAAACGTATCAACGCGCGGTGAGCCTATCTCCCTCTCAAGATTATTAATGCTGGGCAGAGAAATGCCTGAGGCTTCAGCCAAATCTGACTGTTTCCAATCCAATAATGCCCGTGCAGCGCGTATTTGACGTGGTGAAATCATAAGACACATAATTTTTTGACTATAGATATATATTATATATACTTTTTTATGTATTAAAACAAATAAATTTTTGATATACATAATAATAATTAATTTAAACAAAAGGAGAATATTGTGAAGTTAAGTGAAAAATTTGCGCTAGCAACTTTTGGAAGCCTTGTTATCGGAAGCCTTAGCTTTGGAATTTACAACATAGTAACAGATTTAAGCAAAACGCCAGCAGAGCATAAGGCAGAATGGGTGGCCAGCCTTCCCGTTTTAAATCCTGAAACTAAGCTTCCAGATATTGTATCGGCTAATAAACCATTTGGAGTGAGGATAATTACAAAAAGAGGAACCGCAAAAGAATGGTGGTGTGAAGGTAAAACTGGCGTTATTGAGGTGTACGAACCCAGAATAAATCAGGGGCTTCACGGCAGTTATCAGCTGAACTGCAGCTGAAATAACCTTCATATCTCTCAACATTAGGCTCAAGATGAATATCTTGAGCTTTTTTTGGCTCTTGTGCATAATTCTGAAACGGTGTGTTAAGAAATAGTTGAAATTTTGCCATTTTATGCTATAGTCTTTCCCATGCTTAGACAAAACGGGCGAAGCCAAGGGTTATTTAACCTTTTGATTTAGCTTGTTTTTTAAGGTTATGGGTTTCGAATTCCTTTTCCTTAAACCGTTATGGCAATAAAACAAGAAGGGTGTTTTGCATACCGTGAAACGCTGATTAATGTTTGATCTCAGGAAGAAAGGCTAAAGCAATGGCAAATAACAAAAAAGTAAAGAAACCGGTTGCAAAAAAGACAGTCGTAAAGAAATCAGCTCCTGCTGCAAAAAAACCCGTTAAAACATTGAAATCAAACAAAAAAGTTATAGCCACAAAGCCAGCCAAAAAAGCCGTTGTGAGCAAAAAGCCTGTTGCGAAAGCTCTTCCCAAAAAGAAGCCTGTTGTAAATCAAGTTAAAAAAGCCGTGAAGCCAGCCGCGAAGGTTGTAGTCAAAAAGGCTGCCACGCCCGTTAAGGCTCCTGTTAAAACAGTTGCAAAAGCCCCGGCAAAGGCGATTGTGGTGAAAGCCCCTGTGAATCAAAACCCAACGGCCACAAAAAAGCCGCAAGTTGTTTTACAAAAAACAGCAAATGGCTTAAAGGCCACAGCCCCCCAACATGAAATGGCGCGCCCGGCCTATCGTCCTATTCAGGTTATTAATCGTTCCCTCGCCCCCTTGCAGCCTGTGCGCATGATGGCGCCCGCGCCTGCACCTGCTGCGGAAAAGGCCGAATATAAAAAGGGTGATTATGTCGTGTACCCAGCTCATGGCGTTGGCCAAATTGAGGCGATTGAAACGCAAACAATTGGCGGCATGGACATTAAACTCTATGCGATTGTTTTTGAAAAAGACCGTATGCGCCTTAAAGTTCCCGTATTTAAGGCTCACGCTTCGGGCTTGCGCCGTCTGTCCACCACAAACCGTATGCAAGATGCGCTCAAAACCCTTCAAGGGCGAGCACAGATTCGCCGCGCCATGTGGTCACGCCGCGCCCAAGAATATGAAACCAAAATCAATTCTGGTGATCCGGTTGCGATTGCGGAAGTTTTGCGCGATCTGAAACGTTCAAACGATGATTCGGAGCAATCCTATTCCGAGCGTCAAATCTATCAATCCGCGTTGGAGCGTTTGGCACGTGAAGTGGCCGCCGTTGAGCGTATTCCGGAATTAGAAGCGGTTGATCGTTTGGAAAAATTGATCAAAGGCCGTAAGGCGAAATCAGACTCTGACAAATCAGAGAAAAAAGAAGACGTGGCAGAAGCGGCGTAATCTTTCCCCTTTCGATAATTTTAAAAAACCCCGTCTCAAGGACGGGGTTTTTATTATCACAAGTCTCAAAAAAAATTTACCCCGGCTGTAACCTTTATTGATCTTCTTGCGAATAGATTGCGTAAGAAATGACAAAAGGACGTTACACAATGGCCTATATCGATGATGATCAAACACAAAAAGCAAACCGGACATTCATTCGCCACGCGATGAATGAAAAACTCCTCGGCCGTGAGGAGGAACAAGACCTAGCGCGCAGATGGCGCGATCATCAAGATCAACGGGCACTTCATATTCTCATCAATGCTTATACGCGCTTGGTTGTCGCGGCGGCGACAAAATTTCGCCATTACGGCTTACCTGTGTCTGATTTGATTCAGGAGGGAAATATTGGCCTTCTTCAAGCGGCCAATCGCTTTGAACCTGATCGCGATATTCGTTTTTCAACTTATGCCGCATGGTGGATTAAGGCCGCGATGCAAGATTATGTGTTGCGCAATTGGTCAATTGTGCGCACGGGAACAACGGCGGCACAAAAATCTTTGTTCTTTAATCTTCGCCGTTTGCGCGCAAAAATAAAAGACATTCAAACAGAAAAAGGTTTGACCAGCGAAGGCCGTGAGAAAATTTCAAAACTTCTCGGTGTAACCGTCAGAGAAGTCGAAGATATGGAAGGCCGTATGAATGGTGGCGATCAATCGCTCAATATCACCTTGAGTGATGACAGCGAAGACGAGGTACAAAATTTCTTGGCCGATCACCGCCCCAACCCTGAGGAAATTGTGATTGGAATGAAAGATGCGCAATCGCGTTCGAAATGGTTGGCGCAAGCTTTGGGCACACTCACCGATCGTGAGCAACGCATTATTCGTGAGCGTCATTTAAACTATGAATCGGTTACGCTTGAGGATTTAGGAAAAGAATTAGGAGTGAGCAAGGAACGTGTGCGCCAAATTGAGGCACGTGCGATGGAAAAACTGAAAGACACCCTGGTTCACACCATGAAAACCCCTCAAGATTTTTTTGCATTAAGTGCGTAATTCATAATTTTTCACACAGGGTGTTCCCCTCACCTTGTGTCATTTGAGCCGGACTGTACCCCCTTCAGTCCGGCTCAATTCTTTAAAACTCGCGAATGAGTTTATAAGTCGCACCTGGTTGAATTTCTTCTTTGCTTGTCAAACTATTTAGCGCGCGAAAACGCGCCTCGGCCTGATTCTCAACATCCATGCTCCGTGATAATGTTGCGGCCGTGTCTCCGGTCTTCGCCGTTATTGTTTCGATGCGTTGTGGTTTTATGCGCGCTTGTTCTTCTTGTGACATTTGCCGCAAGCTGTAAGTCATGCGCTTTAAATCCTCAACCTCTGAAGCACTTGTGCCAGTGGGAAGAGCAATTTGAAAACGCATCATATCATTGCCGCCCCAATGAATCGCAATCATGCGCAATTGAACCGGGCGACCATTTAAACTTCCATCAAAAAGAGCTGTGGCTGCATCAAGACCATTAATTTGCATGCGGTCAATATTCCCTTGCGCCTTTCCCGCTAACCATTCATCACGCAAAAATAATACGGGATCAGAACCGCTGCGACTTTTTTTCATGTCAAAAATAACCAACGGGCCGTTGCGACGCGCGGCAATCACTTGATGGGGCTGGTTATCAATTTGATAACCCTCGGGCACCGTAAACATGAACCCAATTTGAGGGTGATA
>JAIXWE010000033.1 GCA_027482195.1 Alphaproteobacteria bacterium
GAGTGCGGCTAATTTTAAGCCGTCCATGCGCGGCATAATAATATCAGTAATTAAGTAATCAACTTGCCGCTCTGTTTCTTCAAGATAAGTAAGGGCTTCGTAACCATCTTTGACGGCAACAACATCAAACCCCTTTTCATTAAAATAAAGCGTAATAAGATCACGTAAATCTTTTTCATCTTCTGCAATCAAGATATGATTCTTTTTAATGATAAAATCATTGTTGTTTTCTTTTGGTGCGGTTATTTGTGCAGAGATTAAATCTTGCGTGGCGACTTCCGGCAAGAAAATTGTAAAGCACGTGCCATGATTGGGGGTACTGGTCACAAATATCTCGCCGCCCGCTTGGGTAATAAGCCCGTGAATGATCGCAAGACCAAGACCGCTGCCTTTCCCAATTTCTTTCGTGGTAAAGAAAGGATCAAAGATTGAGTCGAGAATAGTGGACGGCATGCCATGCCCTGTATCAAGAACCGTCATCTTAATATGATCAGATTGATTGTGAATGACGTGATCAACTTCAATCGTAAGCGTTCCGCCTTCTTCCATCGCGTCTTTCGCATTAACAACAAGATTCATCAGAATTTGCATGAGAAAATCTTCATTCAAACCAACCCACGCCGATGGACGTTTTGTGAGCATGGCCAAGTAAACACTGCTTGTGAGAAGTGTGTGGAAGAAAGGCTCTGAGTCTTTGAGAAAAGCCACCAAATCTGTCTGGCCTGATGGGCTCATGCGGCGCTTCCCAAAAGTGAGAAGCTGGGACGTGATGCCAATGCCGCGTCGTGTGGCCTGCATAATTCTTTCCAAAGAATCTTTCTCATCTTGGCTGGTGAGATTCTTGGAAAGGATGCGGCTATATCCTTGGATGATTGAAAGAATATTATTAAAGTCGTGTGCAATACCACCCGCAAGCCTTCCAATTGCTTCTAATTTCAATGATTGATGCAACTGAAGATCTTTACGTTTAATATCGGTGACGTTGCGTAGGAAAACAATTAACCGTTGTGTTGAGTTAACCTCAAATTGATCAAGATGAACCGAAAAATAATCCAACGCGCCAGACTTGCTTTTATGTTCTACCTCATAAGTATATTTTGATAGCTCATGAATCTTTTGCTTTAGATCGCGCAAATCTGGCGGCTGATAAAAATTTAAAAACTCCTCAAGCTTGCGAAAATCATGCAAATTTGAGAAAGCTTGATTTGTAAAGATAATCGGCCATACACCTTCACGATTTTCTGCGATGAACACGGCCTCGGCAATATGATTCAGACCTTCTTCCAAACTTGCATTTTCCTGCTCTAAATGCTTCACAAAACCGGTACTTTCTTGAAAGTCGGTGATATCAGTAATCATCACATGCGTATCCCCCATCATACTTTTTTGAATACGCACATGCCCAACGCGATCTTGTTCCAGCAAGATAACTTCCTGAACAAAGTTTTGTGCATCCATATCAACCGATTGCAAGATATTGGTATTGTGAGATTCAATACTCCTTTCCCACACAAGGTTGAGAAAATCTGAGAATTTTCTTCTCGATGCTGATGAAAAAAATTCTGGGGGAAGGATGCGTGACGCGGTTTCATTTGCGTCTTTAAAATGACCTTTTGAGTCATAGCGCATAATGCCAACAGCAAGATTATCAAGAAGGTGATTTAAGTTTTTACGATCAAGATTGATGGCGTGAATTAAAAAAATACCTACGGAGAACCCGACAAAAAGGGCAAACATTGCGGTCAGGTGCAGATCATCCAACCATGATATTTTGATGAATTTGTCAAAAAAACCATATGGTGCCGTTAAAAGCTTAATAACAAAGACAATAAATAAGCCTGATAACAACACCAGACTTATATCAGGCAGGCTGCGTCGTACGTCTTTTATAAACATCCCATCGTCCTTTTCTTGCTTATCCTGCGCAAAAAAAGTTTAAGGAATATTCACTACATACACATGTAATTATTTTTGAAAAATTGCCCGCGCCAAACGATCCGCAGTCAAACCAGTTGGCTCATCATACTGCGCAGCTTCACGCAAGATAGTGCTGGTTGTATCTTTTATTTTTTCAACATGGGAACGCATGCCTGATTGCGTCAGATCAAATTTGGAAGGATTCGAATGTGTGCGCTCAAAATATTGATAAGCGACCGCCACAATACCGCCCGCATTAATCACATAGTCGGGGGCATAAAGTATTCCAGCCTCTTTTAAAAGTTTATCATGACGCGCGAGTGCCAATTGATTATTCGCAGCCCCCGCAATTATTTTAGCTTTGATCTGTGGGATCGTCGTATCGTTCAAAATACCGCCCATGGCGCAAGGCATGAGCACATCAGCCTCCACCATCAAAATATCGGATGCGGCAACATGTTGAACCTGCTGAGGGTAGAGAGATTTTAGTTTATCAATGCGCACTTGATCTAAATCGGCGACGATAAGTTGCGCGCCTTCTTGGAGCAAAATCTCAGCGGCCGCATAGCCAACAGCCCCCAAACCTTGAACGGCAAAGCGTAAGCCTTGGGGATTACTGTGGCCAAAATGATGTATCAGCGCAGATTTCACACCAGAGATCACACCTTGCGCCGTAATGGGTGATGGATTGCCGCGTAATTCATGCGGAAAATTTTTATCTTCCGGCAATCCACTGACATGAATTGTTGTTGATGCAATTTCAACCATGTCATCGTCTGTCGTGCCAACATCTTCCGCCACGATATAACGCCCCTGAAGGCTTTCAATGGCCTTTCCAAAGGCGCGCATCATCGCAGGCGTTTTGTCGGTTTTCGGATTACCAATGATCACAGATTTTCCGCCGCCCAACGGCAAACCCACCAGCGCGGATTTATACGTCATGCCACGTGATAAACGTAAAACATCTTCCAAGGCCGCTTGGTGATCCGTATAAGGATAAAAACGACATCCGCCAAAGCCAGGGCCCAGATTCGTATTGTGAAGGGCGATAATGGCTTTTAATCCGGTTTCAGGATCATCGAAAAATGTAACACGCTCATGGCCGTCAAAATTTGCGGAAAGCGAAACGTCTAAATCTGTTATGTTCATGAAAGGCAATCTGCCACAGTTTTAAAAAAAAACCACCCCCCGAGGGAGGTGGATTAGTTAAAACGGGTACCAGAATAAACCAAAAGAATGATATCCCCCCTCCCACAGATCAAAGCCCTTGCCAACTTTGCCGCGAATTTGGATATCTTATTGCTCACACCTCTTAAAACTTGTCAGAATTTTGTTTTGCTATCGCGTTATTTTGTAAGCTTATAATTTTAGAATATATATTTAGAATATCTAAAATTTTATGTAAAAGCAAACTTTTTTTATTTCACCCCGTAATACCAGAAATATTTGACGTATTAAATATTTGACGTATTCTTAAAGATTCGTTAAACATCCCCTATTCTATTTGCGTTGAAAAGGAGTTTTCCAATGGCCTATGAAACATCCCGCCGTAATTTCTTGGCCACCAGCGCTTTGGGCGTGGCTATGGGCACCCTCCCGTCAACAGCTTTTGCGGAAGCTTCCGAATCCACCCCCACCCCGCAAGATTCTCTGCAAGGCTCCGTATCTCATGCCTTAAATGAGGCAAAAAAAGATTCACACAAGCCAGAACATATGGTTCTTGCGGTTGATGCCGCCGCCACCGCTTACTTTATTGCTAAGGTTGCGGCCCTGACCAGCCCGGGTGTTTCCCGCACCTTGCATATTCCAAATCATGTTGGCGCGGCCGATTATTATGCCGCAATTGGGTTTTTAGCAGCACGTTGTAGCGTTGGCGGACATGATGTTACCCACCACACCTTGGAAGAATTAAAATTCGGCTTCAAAGCGGCGGCAATTGCGATTGCAATCGGAATCGGTGCAGAAGGAATGAAGGCGGATTTAGGCCGCATCAGCCATGCCATTAAAGGTGTTGAAATTGAACCCCACCAACAAATAGCGGGTATTGCTCTTGTATCATCGCTCTTTTCTCCTTACACGATGACAATCGGCTCGGCCTCGATGTTGGGCGACGAAATCCGCAGTCTTTTCCCAAAATCTTCCGATAAATTGACGGATAATGAAATCAAAGCGATGGGCGTTTTGATGGGGCATGTTGGTGATCACAGTGCCCTCGCCCCCGGCCTTATTGGCGATCCACCAGATATTCCGATGATGGATTTTGTGGGATTAGAAAGAATGTTTCAACTGAAAGCACTCTATGGATCTGTCCCCGCGCTCTATTCACTTTATACAACAGTGTTGAAAGCAAATTACCATCTGTGTGGTCAAGACCTTGCAAAAGCACAACGCTTAACAATCGAAGGATTAAAATCAAAACTGCCGATCTTGCCGGCTATGGTGAAACATTCTTTGGGTAATTTATCCAAACATGCTTTCTTACAAAACCAACATCCGGGTGGAATTCATTTTGATTTATATGCCCGTGTTGGGGAAGCTCTTCACAACGTCTATCAATCTGTTTTGCATCCCAATCCACGTAATTGGCACAAATTTTCGCACGCGGTTCATCCTGTCTCTGAATTGGTGAATAGTTTTGGACAAACGATGACAAGCTATGCAAAGGGACAATTGGATCCAAAAGTGCAAGCCTTGGAAGAGGCTTTATCATCTCATGGGCAATCACCGGAAGACCAACGCCGCCTTGCCCTTGTTATTGAACAAGTCGAAGCGTTGATTGATCCGCGCATGAAAAAAAGCGAGCAAGGAATTGATAAGCAATTCCAAAATCTCAAAGATACAATCCGCCAAAACTATCCAAAGGAACAATCAGAAAAGATGATTGCTTTGGCACACCCGATTTATCTTGTATCAAAAATGCTGCATCACAAAGAGCATGGTGCTCTTGAATCGCTGATGAAATTGCCCGCACGCCTCACGGAAAAAGCACGCTTGTCAGATGCATTCGGGCATAACCAGATGGATGTGATGACGCTTTTGCCATGGCAAATTTTATTGTCTGTGCCCATTTCAAATATTCAAGGCCGCGTTCTAACAACCATGACAGATGCGAACGCGCATGAGGTTTTAACGACAACTGTGAATATGCTTTCCACCATGGCGGTGACGGGCACAGTGGATAACATGGCCGCATTCTTGGCGGCGGCTCAGGCCTCGATAAAAGCGGGGCAACCGCGCTTGATGCAAGCCCTTATGTCATCGATTGTTGCAGGTTCGGCGACATGGGCCGGAAATCCGATCGCGCACGGGCAAATCGCATCTGAAAGCGGACATCCCTCTTATGGTCTGGCACAGTCGGTGAAAGCAACGTCAAAATTGTTAGATGTCTATGGATTTGCCGGCGCATGGACAATGGCGATGGACTCACAAAATTTTGAATTGCGTATTTTGGGCGAAGATCACCCAATGTATAATCCAAAACTCAATGGCGGAAAGCAACGCACACCCATTATTGATCCACGCGGCAATCCCTTCAATGGTGTTGCGCAATTAGGTCAAAGCCTTTTTCAACGCTTGCATGTCTGATGGCAAGTCCGCGTGAAAGCTCATCACCTCACCGGTGCGCGGGTGAATAAAGCTTAAAGAATGCGCGTGCAAAGCTTGGCGTGGAAACGCGCTGAGTGTTTCTCGCGCATCATCGCTTAAGTCTAATTTCTTGGCGGCGGCTGTGATGGCGTTTTTTTGCGGGCCGTAAAGTTTATCTCCAATAATCGGGTGTTTAATATGCTCCATATGCACACGAATTTGGTGCGTGCGCCCAGTTTTTAAGGCGCACTCGACCCATGAAAAACTGGAACCATGACTATGCATCATCGTGATATGCGTGATTGCTTCACGCCCACCGCGATGAAGAACGGCTTGTTTCAATCTGTTGGTTGCGTGCCGCCCTATCTGGGTTTCAACGGTCATGACGGGAGGCATCAAACTCCCCAAAACAAAAGCTGTGTAGCGGCGCGATAGACTCCGGTCTTGCAATTGTTCGGCCAAAGCGTGATGTGTGTAATCATTTTTGGCAACCATCATCAAGCCTGATGTTTCTTTATCCAAACGATGGACAATACCGGGGCGTTTTATGCCATTAATCCCTGATAATGTGTCGCCGCAATGATATAAAATGGCATTCACCAGCGTGCCCGTGTAATTCCCCGCCGCCGGATGCACCACCATGCCGGCGGGCTTGTTCACAATCACCACATCATCATCTTCAAAAATAATATCTAAAGGAATATTTTCCGGCTCTGGTGTTGCGTCATAAGCGGGCGGAACATTCACACTAATGTCATCCCCATCATTCACACGATAAGATGATTTCGCCGGCATGTTATTCACCAAAACATCGTGATCTTCGATCAAAGTTTGAATGCGCGCGCGTGATAAATCTTCGCACAACATGACCAAGACGCGATCCAATCTCTCGCCCGCATGGGTGAAAGAGATCGTAAAATTCCGCTCCTCAAGAAATATCTCTTCTGTCACGGAACGCGCTTTTCATCTTTGTCATTGGGCTTTGCGGCCTCTTTTACCTGACAAGGGTCTTGGAAATCTTGCAAAAGCGGCAAGGCCGCAACCCATGCATCAAAGGTGGATTCGCGCGTTAAAACATCCGCATTCTCGCCCGCAAATCCGGTTTGTGCCGCCCCCGTGATCACACGTGCCTTGTCCAACGTTACAAAGCGCAACGCATGCGCATTCGCCCCTTCGATATACGATTCATCATTCACTTGTTTACCTTGCGCATCAAATGTTGCAATGCGTGCATGGGCGCGCCCGCCTTTTGAATCTGGCGCACCATTCATCAAAACGGACACACGCCCATCTTCCATGGTGATAATATCTTCCGCACTGTAATCATAAGACCCTGTCATATAATTTTGCCAAACTGGCTCACCTTGCGGTGAAACCGTCATCACCCATGCCGCGCGCGGTTTGCCATCCGCGGGTATCGATGATCCGGATACGGCAAAACCATCCCCTGATTTTAAAACTGCACCACGGTTTAACTGCGCACCCGCACCTCGGCTGTAAGGGCGTTGCCATACAATGCCGTCACGACTATCAAGCCGCATGATCCATCCGGCTGTGGCACCGTTCTCACGAATAATATCACCAACCGCCAACACACCGCCCGATGAAATACGTGTTAAACTGCGGACACGATTGGGGACACCAGGCAGATATTCCCGCTCTGAAAGTATTTTTCCATCAAAAGAAAGACGTTTTAAAACTGTTAAATTATCGTCTGGGTTTTTATGATTTTTCTCCCATAACGCGACCAAAATCTGATCCCCTAGAATCACCATATCTTGCGGGAATACATCACGCGCAGATGTTAAATCCCGTGCAAATTTTTGCACATCACCCTTGCCATCAAAACTGCTGATCCGTGCGTGGGTGCGGTTTTCTTTTTTCTGCTCCGTTAGAACATAAAGACGATCTTTCGAAAGTGTTGCGGCGATGACGCGCTCCAACCCTTCGATTTTGTGACGCTTCTCGAAAATGGCTTTTCCCGCACCATCAAGACGGATCAGATATAATTGCAAACTCTCGGGTTTTTTGTCGGGGCCGGATAAAGGACGGCTTTCCCCCACCACAAAAAAACCACCATCCGCCAGGGGAAGAATAACTTCGGCACGATCCAGCCCCTCAACACCAAAGGTGCGTTTCCATTGCTGAACCCCCGCAAATTCGGGCGGGCGCAGCGGAACAATAACCTCAGGCACAATCAAACACGATTCTTTTGCCGATGCATCGCGAGCGGCCATTTGTTCCGGTGACGGCACACCCGAAGCCTGAGCCGAGGCGGCAAAGATAAAAAGAAGAAAAATAAAAATGGGAAATCTTGTCATCTCATTTATTCCTGTTATGAATCCATCATGAAAGAAGAATACACTCCATGACAAGCCCCCAACATATCATCATTTGCACCGATGCCTGGCATGACCAAGTCAACGGGGTTGTCAGAACTCTGGAGCATTTACAAACGGAATTGCTGGAAATGGAACATAAAGTCACCGTGATCAGCCATAAAAATTTTACGCTCACCACCGCTTTACCGAATTATCGTGAAATTAAACTTGCCCTTACCGCACCGTTTGAAATGCGCAAGATTTTGAATTGTTTTGATTTTACCGACCCCACAACCCATCTTCACATCGCTACCGAAGGGCCGATTGGGTTTGCGGCAAGCCGGTATGCCACGCGCTATAAAATTCCTTTTACCACCACCTATCATACAGAATTTCCGGATTATATTCGCAAGCGTGCTCCAAAATTCTTGCAAAATTTTTTATTCGCTGTGGCACAAAATTATGTTCAAAATTTTCACAACGCTTCCCAAACTGTTTTCGTGGCAACAGATTCATTGGAGAAGAAATTAAAATCCCAAGGCTTTACGGCACCTTTATCACATCTGACACGCGGCGTTGATATTAATTTATTTCACCCTGAAAAATCAGATGTTTTTGACTCTTATCCGAAACCCATCGCCCTTTATGTTGGGCGTGTTGCGGTTGAGAAAAATTTAGAAACTTTTTTATCGGCTGATTTTAACGGCACAAAAATTATTGTTGGAGATGGGCCCAGTCGCGAAACTTTATCGCGCCAATTTCCCGACGCTGTTTTTTTGGGTGCAAAATTCGGGCAAGATCTATCCGCATGTTATCGCGGCGCAGATATATTCGCTTTTCCATCCCTTACCGATACGTTCGGCATGGTGATTATCGAAGCGCTCGCCTGCGGCCTTGCGGTTGCGGGGTTTCCGGTGACGGGACCCAAAGATATCATCACCGAAGATTTTTTGGGTGTACTTGATGATGATTTCACAACCGCACTTAACCAAACGCTGAATGCGCCAGGCACGCGCGCAAAGCGTCATGATTTTGTGCGTGAAAATTACAGTTGGCGGCGGGTCGCGGAACAGTTCTTGACCGCGACGTTAAAACACCCCCTTGCATAAGCCCCGCAACTCGTCTTGAATAGAGATATGGCACATATTCTTTTAGCCGAAGATGATTCTTCCATGCGGCAATTCCTTACCCTCTCCTTGCAAAAGGCGGGGCACAAAGTGACGGCATGTGAAGATGGTCAAACTGCGCATGATGCTTTGACCGCATCACCACAAAATTTTGATTTGCTGTTGGCTGATATTGTTATGCCCGGCATGGACGGGATAGAGCTTTCGCAAAAAGCGGTCAATCTTCGCCCCGATCTTAAAATTATGTACATAACCGGCTTTGCCGCGGTGGCAATGGGAAGTAAAACGCCCGAAACCCAACATGCCCGCATTTTATCAAAGCCCTTTCATTTGGGGGATTTGGTCAAACAGGTGAATGAATTATTGGCCGCTTGACCTTTTCCCTTATTCTGGCTAATGATACGCCTATTCGGACACGTAGCTCAGCGGTAGAGCACTATGTTGACATCGTAGGGGTCACAGGTTCAATCCCTGTCGTGTCCACCATCTGATCCTATCAGAAAGGTTTAAACCTTTCTCGGTTTTTCCAAGAACGATGGTAAATAAAAGCAAGAAAAACATCGCCAAAGTTTCACAGGCCTCTTCTATAAAGCGGAACGGGCTTCCAATTACGTCTTTATAGATCTCAATTGCTGGCAAAATTCTAAATGCAGAGTCCAATATTTTCCCAGATGAAAAAAGCGCGAACGATAAAAATATGAGTAAAAGAGCATATTCTTTATATTTTCTTCTAAAAATTTCATTCCAATTATCTTTCAAGACAGGAACCGCCCAAAGTATTGTTTTTAGAAGAATTGCAATCAGCAATATAATGACTGACGTTCCAAATATTTTTTCAATAAGGGGAATATCAGGAGAGAGATAAAAGCGCGTTTTTAAAAAACTATCGCTTGTAACCATTTTGTGCCCGTCTATCTCACGCAAAATGATTATCAATACCCATGAACAAAATAATAACCATCCAATATTTTTAGAACTAAACGCGTGAAAGCCCCCAAAAAAAAGTGCAAGGAAGCCAAAGATAAGAGATAAGTTTTCAAGTAGTGCGCCCTCTTGACTCAAAGCAAGCAAGTCATACTCCATACGAAAAAGCGCAAAACCCAGGCCCGCAATCAAAACAAAGCAAAAGAGGGAAACGGATATAACTTTAAGAAAAAACATTTTTACAGATTTCATTAAATATTATCTGTAACTTAAATAGGCCAAGATCAAGACAAAATTCACACTATTATATAATCTTATCGTGACTTGATTGGTTTAAGTTTTTGCAATTCTCATGAGTTATCACAAATATACAGACTTACATCGTAACTTAATTTTAAAAACACGCATCCGTATATCCTAATAAATCCTTAACTTTTAAAATGTTACACTGAAACTATGTGCAGGGTGTAGAATTACGCCCTTAAACCATGGGAACTTCAGAAAGGAGGGAGGCACATGTCAGACATTTCTTTGCCTTCGGCCTTGGCCGCGCGTCTCACCTCGCTGAAATCGACAACATCTGCGCTGAATAAGGGTGACAAGCCTGCGCCAGATGTTCAAAATACATCTTCATCTTCAAACGAACCGGCTGCGATTGTTATGACCTCGCTGACACAAAAGGCACAAGACCTTCAAAAACTTTTGGATCGCTTGGAATCCAGTATCACCACCATCACCAACTCGCGCGCAAAAGTGGATGACGTTGTCGCAAGCATCGAAGAAGCCGGCGGAATTACCGTGCGGGCGCGGGATTTATTACGCACGGATGCTGGATATGAGGGAAATAAAGATCGGATTTTGGAACTTGAATCCCGCTTTGGCAGCGTGATGAAAAAAATTGATCAATTGGTGGACTCGGCCGCAAAAGACGGCGTCAATCTGTTGAAAGGTGAGTCACTGACAACCCCGTTTGATATCTCGGGCAAAAGTGCGGTTTTAACCCAAGGGCTTGATATTTCAACACGCGGCTTGGAATTTCGTGATGCGAATTTCACGTCATTGGAATCGGTTCAAGATTCCCGCATTGATGTTATGAATGCACTCGATATGGCGGTGACATTGCGCCATTTATTATCGTCTGATTTGATCTTGATGCAAACGCGGCAAGAATTTTCAAATGAAACGGTGAAGGCACTTTCCGATGGGATGGCGCAAGCCCCTTTAAGCAACCCAATCGCGGATTTAACCGAAGAGGCGGCAAGCCTCACGGCTTTACAATTGCGTCAATTGCTGTCAACGTCGGATACAGCTTTGGCGGCAGAAACCCAACAATTTCTTTTGAAACAATTCTGATATGGCCCTGATCATTGATTTAAAACCTGGTGAAAAAATTCTGATCGGTACGGCCGTGATCACCAATGATAACCAGCGCACGCGGCTGCATATTTCTGGCGAAGCCCCAATTTTGCGTGAGAAAGACGTGCTTCAAGAACATGAGGCCGACACGCCCTGTCGCAAGATTTATTTTCTTGTTCAGTGTATGTATTTGGCGCGCAATCCGCGGGAATATCATCCGAAATATTTTGAATTGTTGAAAATGATTCAAACGGCTGCGCCCTCGACCGCGATTTTTTTCATGCGCATTAACGAACAAATTATCGAGGGTCATTATTATAAAGCCCTGCGCGAAGCCAAAGATTTGATCCAACACGAAGCGGAATTATTGGCCGCCGCCGGCATTGATATGTCAGACCAAAGCGGACATGCATGACACGTAAATCTCCGCCCATCACGCCGTATGGTCAGGCCGCGCAAAATTACGCCGCGCAATCGCAAAAACAAGCGACACAGCGTGAGACGGAAGCCCATATTTTATTGCGTGCGGCCAAGCAACTTCAAGATCTTCAAAAAGATTGGGATACAATTACGGCCAAAGATCGCGAAGATGCCTTGAAATATAACCGTAAAATCTGGGTGATGTTTTACGAGAATGCTCAAAGCAACTCCGCTGAGCCCACTCACCCAACCGCGCCCGTGGTGATTAACCTTGCGCATTTTGTTTTTAAACGCTCGATGGATATTTTGGCACTTCCCGATCGTGACAAGTTGAATGCCTTGATCAGTATCAACCGCGAAGTGGCCGCGGGCCTCATGGTTTCACAAAAATAATCAAGAAATTGAGCCTAGAACTTAGCCAACAAAAAACCTGCCATCAGGCAGGTTGGTGATGAGATATTTTTTTGTACTTAAGCTTCGGTCGATAAAACACGCTCCGATGAACCGCTCCCGCCACCTGCAGCCTCGGGTACAGGCATTGATGCTTGAGCTTGGGCTACGGCCGCTTTGCGAAATTCTTGATATTGGACACTGGCTTGCAACACGGCTTTTGCTTCTTCAAAGCTGACTTCATTTTGTACAGCGGAAGAACCCTCGGGCGTTGCATTGGCCTGGGCCGCGACAACACGCGCTTGCGCTTGTGCTGATTGATATGCACGAATTTGTGCCGGTGTTGGATATTGGGTTAAAGATGCACCCGTGTCGGAATCACGCAACACCATAACGGGTTTTGTATCGGGGTTCAGACGCACATATGGGCTTAAGTAAGGAGCAGACACCGCCGCTTTTTGAACACGCGCGGGGTTTGCCGCCAAAGACTGAGCGGAAGACACTTGTTCAGCAACGGCACGAACCGCCCCAGAACCCATCAGTGAAGCATTTACAGCTTCGATCATGATATCTTACCCACTTTGTTATCGTTGTTGATAGCATATATCAGATTCGCTTTTTATCAAAACGGATCGCGAGTTACACACTATCCTACTTTCAGTTTACAACACACAATAGTGTACGTCAAGTTCTTTTATTTCAAGAATACTGTTTTATGCCTGTAAACAAAGGATAAACAGAGAATTCGTTTAGAATTGAAGACATTTTTATTTACCAAAAATTTAGAAATTATTAATCCTTTATTAACTACCTTCTTTCAACATCAAGTAATTTTCCCATAATAAATCCCAAGTGCTTGGAATCGCACAAAAAATTCCGTTCCAGCCCTA
>JAIXWE010000068.1 GCA_027482195.1 Alphaproteobacteria bacterium
ATCACGGGTTTCACCACCGGTGCAAACAACTCAACGGTCGCATTGGATTGGGGAACCGCCGGATTGACGGATGGTTTGACTCAGTTCTCATCCAACACAACCGTGCCACGCTTGGAAATTTTCTTGATCGACCAAGATGGTGTACGTTTCGGCCAGTTATCAAGCCTTGCGATTGACGATCAAGGTCTTGTGACGGCGTTTTTTGAAAACGGTGTGCGTTTGCCCGTTTATCAAGTGCCGATTGCAACCTTCCCGAACCCAAATGGTTTGACACATGTCAACGGAAGCATTTACGATGAAAATGAAGCCGCTGGTAACTTTAACTTGCGTCTTCCAAACCAAGGGAATGCGGGATCGATCATTTCATCCTCGTTGGAATTGTCGACCACCGACACATCCGAAGAGTTCAATAAAATGATTGTCGCACAGCAAGCTTATTCCTCGGCCGCTCAGGTGATTAGTACCACCGATGAGATGTTCCAGGAACTCATCTCAGCTGTCCGATAAGATTAAGAGGATTTAAATGGCTAACCTGAACCAAGCATTGAAAACATGGAAAGAAAAAGGGAGTGTGGATGATATTCTTCCCCTTCTCCCTGATCTTTCCGACGTTGCTGCGGTTCAGGAATATCTTGAAGATTTAGATGAAGGAACACGCGAAGCCTTGATGATGGATTTGGAATCTCTTTCCACCGCCATTGTCACGCACCTTGATAATCTGAAGTCTGAGCAAAAAGATATTCAACGCCAAATGGATCAATCTTTACAAACGGCCAAGGCCTGTCTGTCTTATACACAAACACAATCGCCCCCCGACAAAAGGTAAGCCCATGTCTTATGCTGTAACCCCTGACGCCACATCTGTATCTTCTTCCCAAGATCTTTCGGGATTTTTATCCATCGCGCGCCATTTGCGCAGCGTCATGGAACATGAAAACGCGATCTTTTCCGAGAATGGCGAGTTTAATCTTGAAAATTATGTACGCAAAAAAATGGAATTAATGACCCGTTTCGAGCAAGAGGCACGGAACTTGCTTAAGGCATGGGGAGAGGATGAGAAAAACCCGATGCGCCTTCGTCTTTTGACCGAAATTGAACAAGTTTCCCATGTGATGCGGCAAAATTCGCTGCAACAACTGGCGGCGGTGAGAGCCAAGCGCAGCGCACATGACGCGGCAAATTCTGCCGCCTCGGAAAATGTAAGTGAGGATACATGTCATTAGGATTTGCCCTTGATGTGACGACCCGCGGTCTTTTATCGACCGCCAACCGGATTCAAGTCACATCTGGTAACATCACCAATGCGGATAAGCCCGGCTATACCCGCAAAGAGGCACGCGACACATTCACCACCACCAATGGCGGAAGTATTCCGGTGCGCGCCACCATCGTGGGTGCTGCGGATCGTTTTATTTCCAAAACCGTGATCAATGATCAAAACTTGATGGGCATGCGCGATGTCATTTCCCAATATCTCGACTTATACGCAAAACAATTGGGCAATACGGGCGGATCACAGACCATGCCCGGTTATCTCAATGATATGTTTGGCGCGTTGCAACAGCTTGCAACATCACCCGAGACACTCGCGAATAAAACTGAATTTGTAAGCTTGGCGTCAAACCTTTCCGCATCTTTACGTGCACTTTCGATTGATATTCAATCCCAACGTACCGAAGTTGATAAAAGAATTGGTGAGTCTGTCACGCAAATTAATGACTCACTGCGCACACTGGAAGAGCTTAACCGCAAAATTCAAAATGGCCAGATAAATTCCTCGGCGTTGGCGGAATATGAAGATCAACGTTTGTTTGAGTTACAAAAATTATCAAAAGAAATGGATATTCAATATTTCTTCGCCGCCGATAACACGGTGCAAGTTTTCACAGGTGGCGGTCAGCCGTTGCTTTTATCCTCGGCGCGGACTTTATCTTATAATGTGACAACTTTGGTCAACGGATCTGTCCAATATCCATTGGGTTTTAGCCCAATCACCTTAAACGGCATTGATATTACCACACAACTTCAAGGTGGTGCGTTGGCGGGCTTGGTTGATCTTCGCGATAATGTTTTTGTTTCCGAACAAGCCAAGTTGGATGAGTTTGCGGTGACGTTGCAACGTGAAACAAATTTGGTGCTTAATAATGGCGCGTCACGCCCGCCACGCCCGACCTTAACGGGAAGCCTTGATGGCTTAACAGCTGGCACAGCGTTTTCAGGTACCGGCATTGTGCGCGTCGCCATCACCGATAATAACGGTGTCGTCAATAATTTTCAGGATGTGAATATCGGCGCACTCGGTACCGTGGGTGATGTGATCACGGCACTTAACGGGATACCGAACATCAACGCATCGTTGAACGGAAACGGCGAATTGGTGATTGCCTCAACACTTGCTAACACAGGTGTGTCGATCAACAACATGACCAGCAACGTCACACCGGGCAATGTTGGCTTTCAAAGTTATTTTGGTTTGAATGATTTGTTCATCGGCACATCGGCCGAAGACATTAATATTGCGCAATATCTGCAACAAAGCTCCACCTATTTGGCGGTTGGGTCTTTGTCCAACAGCGCAACCTTGGCCGCAGGTGACAGCGCGGTGGCCTTGGGCGATGGATCAGTTGCGTTAGCTTTGGCCAATCGTTTGGATGCGAGTGTGAGTTTCGCGGCGGCCGGAAATTTCTCCGCACAAAGCAATTCTTTGAAAAGTTATATTGAGGCTTTTGTCGCGGACGCCGCCAACACGGCCCGTATTGCCGAGAATGAAGCCAACACGGCGGAACTTACATTTCGTGAGACATCCGATTTGTTACAAAATAAAACCGGTGTGAATATTGACGAAGAAACCGCGCGGCTCTTGGAGCTTCAGAATAAATATCAAGCCTCGGCACGTCTTATTCAAACTATTCGTGAATTGTTTCAAACACTCATTGACGCTGTGCGCTAAAGGAGAATTATCATGGTATCCCGTATCGCCACTTTTCCCGCAACCGACGCCCTTGTGCGCGCAAATATCCGCACGCAAAGTGCTGTATCCGATATTCAGTTGCAAATTGCATCCGGTCTTAAATCACCCGATTATAAAGGCATTGCACGCGACACCCAACGTCTTTTGAATTTGGAAACATCACGTAACAAGTTGGAAACATTTTCAACCAACGGAAAACTTATCACCGGGAATGTGGAGCTGGCTTTCAGCGCGATTGAGCGGATGAATGATCTTGCGAACAATATGCTTTCTGGCCTCACCGCTGCATTAAGTGGTGATTTCGTTGACCCGGCCGTGACCACATCGCAAGGACAAATTGGACTTCAAGAATTTGCGGGACTTTTAAACATACAATCCGCAGGGCGTTTTATTTTCGCGGGATCGCGCATTGATGTTCCGCCCGTTGATTTGACCGACCCCACATGGGTTGCGCAAACGCCGCCATCGGTTGCCAATACGGGCTATTATCAAGGTGACAGCACGATTCAATCGGTTCAGATGGGGGATGCGTTGTTTGTGAATTACGGCGTGTTGGCATCTGACCCCGCATTTGAAGAAGCGTTGCGTGCGTTTAATCTCATCATCAATAACCCGGGAAGTGCGGCCGCCTACACCGAAGCATCGGGTTTATTGCAAAGTGCGATTGAAGGTATGGCGAACGTGCGCGGCCAAGTTGGCACGAATGCACGTACCATTGAAAATGCGATTTTGCGCAATGACGAAGACAGCGCAACCTTAACCGAGATGATCTCAAGCATTAAGGAAGTGGATTTAGCCGCCGCCAGTGTGGATTTACAAGAAGCACAAACGCAATTAGAGGCATCGTACGCGACGTCCGTCAGGTTGTTGCAATTAAGCTTGTTTGATTTCTTGCGTTAAAAGCTTGACGCGTTTCCAACTCCATATATGCGCCGCCAAACCAAAAATGGTGTTGACCAGCATCACGGCGATAAACACACCTTGCGCACCGGCAACATAATTGCCGATATAGGCGGCGGGAATACTGATCAGAATTGTTTTGATAAATAAAATGCTGGCCGCTGTTTTGGGTTGGCCCAACGCGTTAAACGCGGATGTCCATCCCGACACCAAATTCGCCAGCACATAAGATAACGGCACCGTGACAAAATAAAGAATGGTAAACACACGCACCTGATCATCTTGGGAAAAAAGTTCCGCCAACGGTTTGGCGAAAATCATCAAGCCCGCCGTCACACACAGTGACCAAATAACAGAAAATTGAATGGCGTGGCGCAACACTTCGCGGACACGATCAAATTTTTGCGCGCCGAAATTTTGCCCCACAATCGGCGCCATGCCCGACGCCAACCCCATCATGATAATAAAACAAAAGGCCTCAACCCGCGTTGCCACCCCAAATGCGGCAACAGCCGCCGGTGACGTGGTTGCCAACAAGCCAACAATCACCGCATTTAAAATGGACGGAAGTGCGGTTGTGATACCGGCGGGGAGAGCAATAACCAAAAGGCGTTTTGCACTGTCAGAAAATTCGGAAAGATTGCGGATAAAATTTGTGCATATAATTTTCCGTTTATAAAGCAACGTCAAACCGGCAGCACACGCACACGCATTGGCGAGCACGGTGCTAATCGCCGCACCTTGAAGCTCCAAACGCGGGAATCCCAAAAGACCAAAGATTAAAATCGGATCAATAATGGCATTGGCAACAGCCGCAATGGTCATGATCATCGCAGGTTTAAACGTATCACCATCCGCGCGCAACGCCGCGTTCCCGACAAGCGGCATACAGATAAAAAACGTGCCGATAAAATAAAGTGTCATATAATCGCGGATATGGGCGCGCATCACATCATTCGCCCCCATCATTCGAAACAGCGGATCCATAAAAGCCACACCCAAAGCCGCCACCAATAAAGAGGCAAGCAACACCAACATCAAGCCGTGCGTTGTGACACGTTGCACCGCTTCGCGTTGGCCCGCACCAATAAGACGTGCGACAACAGACGACACGGCGATACTGAAACCCAAAAAGACACTGAAAATTGTGAAGGTCACGGGAAAGGTAAAGCTGATGGCCGCCAATTGTTCCGTGCCCAAAAGGCTGATGTAAAATATGTTCACCAACTGAAAACTGATCAGTGCGAAAATGCCCCACATCATCGGAAGGCTGAGACGTAAGAGGTGACGGCGCAACGACCCATGAGTGAGATCGTTTTTAACAAAACGGACAGACATAAAACTTACTTCTTCGTAGAGACGTTACAGGCACGATAAAGAAAACACACACCGGACGCACCCGAGAAAATCGGCGCAAAACCAATCAAGCCAAGCCACCGCGCGGGGCCATCGGTTGTGAAAACAAGCGAGAGAAGAATAACCCCAGCAACGAGGCGCACAACGCGGTCAAGCGTGCCAACATTTTGTTCCATGAAGCTTGCGGGAAGTTTTAAATTGATCATGACAGGTTCCTTTTCCCCGCCATCGAAAACTTACTGATTTAAAGCTGCGGGAATATCAGTGTATAACACATTCACCAACGTGTCACCTAAGGTAAAGACGATCACGGCAATCCCCAAAGCGAGTGCGGCGGCAATCAAGCCATATTCAATCGCCGTGGCCCCTTTGGCGCACGTCACATAAGTCCGAATTTTTTTAAAAACCCGCATTTGACTATTCTAGCACAAAAATATCCCGAATTGCGAAAAGATAGATTGGATTTTATTTTTCTGGTAAGAGATACAAAATGCGCCATTTTTTCTGTTTCCTTATTTTCCTTGCCGCAAGCCCCGCATGGGCGGAAAATGCCATGCGTCATGTGGTTGTTACCCCAAAAGTTGAGCCAGAAAAACCCGCCTCACCCGTCTCACCTGCCCCGCCCGCCGACACGCAAGCCCCTCCCGTAAAAAAGACGGCGCCGGCCTTGAGCTTGGATAAAATATTTATCCCATATAAAGACACCAAAGAATGGCCGGAATTACGCGCCGCGATGACGATCAGCTCGCTCAAAGATTTGGAAAGAATTTTGGCCGCCGTAAACACTGCGCCGCAAGATGTGCCGCCCACCGCCTTTTTCATGATTGCGACATCATTGGCGGAACAAAACCGCATGGAAGAGGCCGCGCGTTTTTATTATATGGGGCAATTGCGCGCAAGTTTTGACACCGCACGTTTTCCCGCACGCGCCGCGGCGCGCCCAACCGTGAACATGAAAGGCAAAGTGCCTGATCAAGTGCAACAAGTGCCCGAAGGGCCGGTGAAAATCATTAACCCGCATAACGGGATCGACATGATCGCACGCATGGCGGGCACAAAAATTGGCCCGTGGGTGATGGCCGACCCCGCACGGCTTAAAACCATTGCGCAACAGGTGAAAGAATGGGACGGTGCCACCGCGTATCATTATAAATTGCCTTATGATACGCCTTTTATTGAGGATGAAAAAACCTGGGGTGATCTTTTGACCACAACCCGCACTGATTTTTTCACACGGCTTGAGCAAATTTCACAAGCGTTAAAATCGTTGCCCACCAGGTCACAACCACGCCCCGCTTTTTCACAATAAGCCTTTGAAAAGAATCGTTTTCATTTGACATCATACGCACGCTGTGTGTAATGAAAACGATATCATATTTTTCGGAGTTGCCATGTCGTTGCGTTTGTTGCCCCATTTTCATCTTGCCTCACTTCCGGATAGTTTATGCGCCGAAGAGATTCTTGCGCACTTTCCTGACTCAGGAAGCGTGATTGTCAATGGTGAAGACCGCGACGGGCGTTTTGCTTACCAAGCATGTGGCATTGATGCACGCACCGCTTTTCAAATTGCAAAAGATGTATCCTTTACAATTCCTGTTTTTATCGTGGGTGAAGATTCATGTCTTCTTCCCGAAATTGATGCGCGAAAAGTTGATGTGATTGTTGCGGGTGATCAAGAAACACTAGACTCTCTTCATACTAAGATCGCGCAATTGGGTAAAAAGCATGCACTGGCTTTGGCTGCATCCTGATATCTAAAATTTGAAATAATTTCGAAACGATACTTGCTCCAATTGCCTAAAATCCAAGGCAAAATTAAGAGCAATTTCAATCCTCGCGCGTATGCTCAAGATCATGAGCATAGAAATGTACGGATATAAAACTTCAGAAAATAAATCATCCTTTGTGATGGGCGATGTTGGCGCGTTACACCGCCATTGGTCACCCGCCACAGCATTAAATGCTTACCAACATCCGGACGAACAGCGCGCCGCGATGGAGAGTGTGAACAGTAAAAATGGTTTCCAAAGCCCCGCACCAGCCAACCAATCGTCCTCCAGCGATGGGTTACTGGGCGGGTTGCTTTTGGACAATTTATTGATGTCGATTTTTGGGCCTGCGGCCATGATTTTCACGGCTGTTGAGCTTATGGACCAGGTCTGGCTTGACCGGCGCGAGGCCGTGCCCGCTTATACAAATTCGCCCGCGCGTTGCCGCCCAGTAACCCAACGCGCCTATAAAAAATCCCCTGTTTTCGGGCTGTTTTAATCCGTCCCAAAATATGTTAGTGTGACCCACATCAAGGGGCTTCACATTCGTGGACTTTTCAACAACTCTTTTACGCGAAAAATTTATCATCCGCGATAGCCGCGGAGAGGATATGGGCGGCCACCCACTCACGGCTGTGAGCAACCGTTTGGCGGTGCCGTTGCGCGATGCCCGCGGGAAAATTGCGGAAACATTTATTGTACGCGCGCAAAACATGCATATATGCCTGCGCATGGCGGCAAAAATTGTTCAAACATATGGACGTGCCGGGCCTTTAATGGTGCGCGCCGCCCCTTTTGATTTTGAAGGCGCTTATGACAGTTTCACCGAAGATCATGAACGTAAATTTAACCCAGACCGGTGGGTTGCCGTTTATCATGCGGGCAAGCTTGTTTTTGAATCCGGCACACGTCACCCATTCTTAGATGTCATTGAAAAATGCGACGCAAAAAACCCCGGAAATTATGATGAATCTGTTCATGTCGCCGAAGACATGTTCGCAAAAATGGGCAAGCCCATCACCATCAATCACGATTCCAACATCGGTTTTGTCATTACCGTGGGGCGCGATAACGGGCGGTGTGGGTTGATCTTGCGCAATCCCAATAAGCGCACAACTTTCAACTTCATCGCCGAAGACAAGGGTGAAAATAAAGTCACCATCACCCAATGTTTGGTCGTTGCCGCCGCATATTTGGAAGGGATTCAAATCGCCTTCCACATCGGCATGACCAATGAAAAATTACGTTTGGGATTGATCACACGTTATTCGGATGATGACAAGCGCGCCGACTCAGGACGGCGCCGGTTGGGACGTTTAAATGCCGAGATTAGGAATTTTGAAAACAGCCTTGATGTGCGTTACCGTCCCGAAAAACCGGAATTTTCAACGGTCGTCATTGACGCCGAATATTTCGCCCGCGATCTTTACGCCCCTCAAAAATTAGTTGAGGGGGAGTAAAGTTTGATCAGCAATTACGCTGACGCTAAATCACGCAACACGTAATTCAAAACACCGCCATGTTGGTAATAGCCAACTTCATCCACCGTATCGATACGGCACATCAACGCATGCGATTCCGTTGACCCATCCGCGCGGCGAATGGTAAGTGTGACATCCATGCGGGGTGTGATTCCGCGCTCAATCCCCGTGATATCAATCACTTCATCGCCTTTTAAATTGAGGGATTTGCGTGTCATGCCGTTTTTGAATTGAAGCGGCAGCAAGCCCATCCCGACCAAGTTTGAGCGGTGAATACGCTCAAAACTCTCGGCAATCACAGCCTTCACGCCGAGTAATTTCGTGCCCTTCGCCGCCCAATCGCGCGATGATCCAGTGCCATATTCTTTTCCGGCAAAAATCACCAGCGGTGTTTTTTCCGAGATATATTTCATCGCCGCATCATAAATCGGCATCGTGTCGCCGGTTGGAATGAATTTCGTCATACCCCCTTCGACACCATCCAACATTTCATTCTTGATACGGATATTTGCAAACGTGCCGCGCATCATCACTTCGTGATTTCCGCGGCGCGCGCCGTAAGAATTAAAATCGGCAACGGTGACATTATTTTTCATCAAATACTCACCCGCCGGGGATGCTTTTTTGATGGAACCCGCAGGTGAGATGTGATCGGTTGTGATACTATCCCCCAAAATCGCCAACACGCGCGCAGCTTTCACATCCGATACCGCTTCGGGCTTTGTGTTCATATTCACAAAGTAAGGCGGATTTTTCACGTACGTTGAATCATCTTGCCATGCGTAAGCCTCAAGGGATCCGGATGATTTAATTTTCTGCCATTGCTCAGGCCCCAAGAACACATCCGCGTAACGTGTGCGGAACATTTCCGACGTCAAACATTGCGCGATGGTATCGGCAATTTCCGCGTTGCTTGGCCAAATGTCTTTGAGATAAACAGGCTGTCCGTCTTTGCCCATTCCCAACGGGTCATTGTACAAATCAACAAACATATTCCCCGCGAGTGCATAAGCCACACATAAAGGTGGTGACGCCAAATAATTTGCTTTTGTATGTGGGTTCACGCGCCCCTCAAAGTTTCGGTTACCTGACAGCACAGCCGCCACGGTCAAATCACCGCCTTCGACCGCTTTTGCAATGTGATCAGGTAACGGGCCGGAATTGCCGATACAGGTTGTGCACCCATAACCCACAAGGTTGAAACCCAGCGCATCGAGATGACGCGACAAATCCGCCTTGTTCAAATAATCGGTCACGACCTGAGAGCCCGGTGCGAGTGACGTTTTCACCCACGGCTTTGTCGTCAAACCTTTCTCATGCGCTTTTTTCGCCAATAATCCGGCGGCCACCAAAACAGATGGGTTGGATGTGTTGGTGCAAGATGTAATTGCGGCAATCACCACGGCGCCGTCTTGCAATTCATAATTCTCGCCGTCCACTTTGTGCGCCTTGCCTTTGGTCGCCATGGTGGAAATTGATTCCACGGCTTTTGACAACGGCACGCGATCTTGCGGGCGTTTGGGGCCCGCCAAGGACGGCTCAACGGATGATAAATCCAGCTCCAACGTATCTGTGAAAACAGGATCAGGGGAGTTTGCATCCCGCCACATGCCTTGGGCTTTGGCATACATCTCCACCAATTTCACACGGTGCGGATCACGACCTGTAAACTCCAAATATTTAATCGTCTCCGCATCAATCGGGAAGAACCCGCATGTCGCGCCATATTCAGGTGCCATGTTGGCAATGGTCGCGCGATCCGCGAGCGTCATGTTGTCGAGCCCGGGCCCGAAAAATTCCACGAATTTATTCACCACACCTTTGGCGCGCAACATTTGCGTGACGGTCAACACCAAATCAGTTGCCGTTGTGCCCTCTTTCATCTTGCCAGTGATTTTGAATCCGATCACTTCCGGAATCAACATCGACACAGGCTGCCCCAACATCGCGGCTTCGGCTTCGATCCCGCCAACACCCCAACCCAAAACACCCAAGCCATTGATCATGGTTGTGTGCGAATCTGTGCCCACCAATGTATCGGGATAAGCGATATTGACACCCGCTTGATCTTCGTCTTCTTCCACCCACACGGTTTGCGCGAGATATTCCAAATTCACCTGATGGCAAATGCCCGTACCCGGTGGCACGACACGGAAATTACGAAACGCCGATTGGCCCCAACGTAAAAACTGATACCGCTCATTGTTGCGTTCAAATTCTAAATCCACATTCTGAGCGAAGGATTTTGGGGAACCGAATTCATCCACCATGACCGAGTGGTCAATCACCAAATCCACAGCCGTTAATGGGTTAATTTTTTGCGGATTGCCGCCCAAATGTTTCATCGCTTCGCGCATCGCCGCCAAATCAACAACGGCCGGCACGCCCGTGAAATCTTGCATCAATACGCGCGCCGGACGATAAGCCACTTCGTGATCGGATGTTTTGGTTTTAAGCCAGGCTTTGACGGCCTCGATATCTTCGACATTCAC